>MFGV01000040.1 GCA_001778375.1 Candidatus Firestonebacteria bacterium RIFOXYD2_FULL_39_29 | reverse complement strand
ATAATTATTAACACGGGTCACAAAAGAATAAAATCCTTGATTTTTCAGTGCAAAAGTTATGGCTTAATTTGCTTGTTGCGGAATCGCTGGCTTTATCTGTGTTGACTTTTAAAAACTTTTTCATTATCATAGCTTAGAGATAATATTTTTCCTTGGAGGCTATTTTGAAAGCATTTATTTCTGAAACAAAACGCATCATGGCGCTGCCAATTGCTTACCCCGTAAACACTCTCGGTGGTTACGGAAAAAACGGCGAAGTTATTTACGAACGCTCTCCGAAAGGCTGTCCTTCCGTCCTCGTTGATAATCGAGGAGCTGTAACGGCAACTTTTATGTCAAATGGCTCTGCAGGATTTATGGTAAAACTCCCGTCGGGTATGGAAATCAAGGTACTCGAAAGTCATTTTGATATTTCTGAAAAAAAAGAAATCAACGCTCCCTCCAATAATGTTTGGCTCCGCCTCGACGGGAAAGAAACAAGGATAGCTTCACTTATGAATCCCAGGAACAATATAAATCTTTCTCCCAAAACACGTCGGCTGGTAAAACTCGGGGATCCCCTTCGCGCTTACTGGTACACCGCTTCTTTTGCGCCGGAAAAAGAAATTCTTCTTAAGACTGCAATCCGTCTTTCTTTTGTGGAAACACCTAAAGGACCGGCATTAATGCGGCAGATTTGTATTATCAATCACGGAAAAAAAAGAGTTTCCGGGCAGCTTTTGACGCATTATACTTTACACGGAACGCAGCGATTCGCGTACAATAAAGATATCTGGTATGATTCAGGGCTTGCTGTATCTCCTTCTGAAACTGTCGTTTCTGCTTTTGTTCCCTATTCCGACGCTGTGCAAATAAAAAGGCTGTCTTCCTCCATGTTGAAGCTTAAACCGATTTTTTCAACCTGTGACTATTCCGCCTTTGCCGGTGATACATCGGCAAATATTATTTTTCCTGACGCAGTTTTGCAGGGCAAGCTTTTAGATGAAGATTCCATGAAGAAACTCAGCCGTTTTGCCACTCCCACAATCGCGGCAAATGCTTTTGAATTCGATCTGAAGCCCGAAGAAGGAGCGGTACTCTTTCAAAGTTTAATGTACATAATGGACAAAGAGGAGATCAGGGATTTTCGTAAGAACTCTTCCGCCCCCCTTCCCACATATGCTTCTGTTTTTAACAGCTACAAAAAAGCCTCAAAAGCCCTACTGGCGCATACTCCAGATGCAAAAAAGTGTGCAGAGGAACTCGGGAAAAAAACAGAGGCTAAAACGACCCCCTATTTTGATCTTGACCTGCCGAACGATAAGATCGTGTCGCTTTATGCAAACTCACTCTGGACCGGAGTTAAGGAACTTTACGAAAATTGCCGTGCTCACGGGGCAAAGCTGGCAGACGGTATAGAAATAGGAACCCGGGATAGAGCCCAGGATATGTGGCCCAAGATAAAAGAGGATCCCGGCCAGGTCAGAGCAGATCTTATTCATGCTATGAGCTTTATGTATATGACGGTAAAAAACGACCCGGACAAATTAAAAAGTCCGCTCTCTCTAAGGCAAAAACTTCACGGAATGTTCCCCCGCCAGTTCCCGAGCCGCTGGAATGACAGGGCCAAAATGGTCATGAATGATAACCGCCCTTATACCGACAGCCCTGTATGGATGCTTAACGCAGTCTGCATGTATATTAAAGAAACCGGGGATATCTCCATACTTGCCGAAAGAGTAAAGACAATAACACTTACAACTCCGGATACTCCCGAAAGATCCGGTATAGTCGGCGGGGAAAAATCATTTCTTATCGCGGAAGTTATCATACAGGTGCTTTTTTGTTTTGAAAGGCACGTAAAAGATTCCCCTTACGGTTTATGCCAGATCCTATACGGAGACTGGTGCGACCCTATAGATATGTTTGGCACTTCAAAGATAGGGGACGAGGCGACCAGGGGAAAGGGCCGCGGAGCGCAGGTACGGCTTTCCGCCCATCTCTTCAGCACTCTTATTGAAATAATAGATATGTTTGAAACACAAAAGGCAGTTTCCCTGCTTAAAACAAATAAAGTACAGGTAGATCTCTCCCATTTTAAATATTTTGCCGGCCGGCTCCGGGAAAATATAATAAAATTCGGATGGGAAGACGGGACAGGGGATTTTCCCGCAGCTTTTATCAGCGCCATTCATGAATTAAAGTTAAACGGAAAAGTTCCTGCTTATAAAAAAGGCGAGACGGGTTATACTCTCGGCTCTATGAAAGGCCGGGATTACGACGGATTGAACCGGAGAGAGCTGACTGCTCAGGCTTTCGGCCTTGAAATGCTCGGGACAAAAAGAGAGTATTTAACCCCGCTGGAAGGCGCAAACGACATGATAAAGAAACTTCTCCGGACAATGGACACACTTTTTTACCGGGACCGGCTCGGACTGGTGCTTTTCACCACTCCTATAGGAAATAATCAGAGGTCATTGGATTACGCGGGCCGTATGGGGATATTACCGGTCGGAACCGCGGAGAACGGGGAATATCATCACGCGCAGCTTTTCATGCACTACTTCCGCCTGGGAGTAGAAGGAGAAGAAAACACTGCCTGGAAGCAGTTTAAACCAATAATCTCGGCATTAAGGGACGAGAGTCTGGCAGGCCCTTTTGAGACAACCTGTACTTCTTATGTCTCAGACCCGGAGGATCCTCATTTCGGCAAAGCCATGTATTTTGGATTATCAGGTACCGTAGACTGGATCGTTGAGTTCTTTCAAAGGGTAGCAGGAGTCAAGCTTGCCCTTCATGATTCAAAACAACCTGACCTGAAAATAGAACCCCGTCTACCGAAAGAACTTAAGAATACCCTGACCTTTAAGAGAATAATCCACTGCAAAAAAAGCTGGAAAGATTTTGTAAAGATTCCTCTAACCATAGAAATCAGCCGGAAACCTTCTTTAAAAAATAAGCTTATAAAAATAAACGGCAAGCGGGTAGAAAAAGCAGAGATCCCTGATGTATCAAAGATGAAGAAAATCCGCATTGAGATAATTTATCCGGTTTAAACAATAATTAATTAAAAAGAGCCTGTTTCTATGCAGGCTCTTTTTATTAGTCAATTACTTTTGTTTTATCAGTGACATCTCTTTTTCCATCCGTGTCATCAATCCCAAAATTCTATTAAGAAATCAATTTCAATTTGTTATACACATACACATTGTTTATTTAGAATTTTGGGTATTTATTGTAACTTTTTCCATTACTATCTTGTCTTTTGGCCTGTCCCCGGGTAAAGTGGCTGCTTCTGACATTTTTATTGCCAGATCCATCCCTTCAATTACTTTTCCAAATATAGCATGTTTCCCGTCAAGCCAGGGAGTTGGAGCTACGGTAATGAAAAACTGGCTACCATTAGTATTCGGTCCTGAGTTTGCCATAGAAAGCATTCCGGCTTCACTGTGTTTTAAAGAAGGGTTAAACTCATCATCAAAGGCATAGCCCGGTCCGCCTCTTCCCGTACCGGTAGGATCTCCGCCTTGTATCATGAATTTCGGTATTACTCTATGGAATATGACCCCGTCATAAAATCCTTTTTCCGCTAATTTTACAAAATTGGCGACTGTTTTTGGCGCCTTATCCGCAAACAGTTCTATTACAATATTTCCCATATTCGTTTTGATTGTTGCCGTTGTTTTTTTTGCTTTTACTTCACCCGTTGTCATATTCTTCTCTCCTATTAACTCCACTTTTTTAAGACCTTCCTTGTTTACCCCCTCTCCTGCCGGTTTTGCCTCCTCAGCAAAAGAATAAACCGCAAACAACATTACCGCCGCAAAACATAACCCTGCTCTTTTCATGCCTTTCTCCTCCTTTTTGAAAAAGATTCCACTGATTACACTTTTGAAAAATATTTCACTTCCGCCATTAAACAACCTTGCATAATTGCTTTTATTCTTTTTGTACTTTTAAAATAATTTTGGCTTTATAAGAAGATAAGCGACTATCGAGATTAAAGCAGAGCAGGGAATGGTCAATAACCAGGCCCATACTATATTCCCTGCAACTCCCCAGCGAACAGCGCTCATGCGTTTTAATGAACCGACTCCGACAATTGCTCCGGTTATTGTATGTGTTGTACTTACCGGAATACCAAAAGCAGAAGAAACAAACAAGGTAACTGCTGCACCTGATTCTGCGCAAAACCCGTCAACAGGTTTAAGTTTTGATATTTTCTGTCCCATAGTCTTTACAATACGCCACCCGCCAAACATAGTACCTAATGCTATGGCCCCGTTGCAGGAAATTATCACCCAAAAAGGAATATAAAACTCCCCGGTTAATATTTTAGCGCTAAAAAGCAGACTTGCAATAATACCCATTGTTTTTTGAGCATCATTTCCGCCGTGACCCATACTATAAAGCGCAGCAGAAACCAGCTGCCCTTTTCTAAATATATTATCAATTTTTGAAGGTATGCTCTTTCTAAAAACCCAGTAAACAATAAGACCTATTAAAATCCCGAGAATCATCCCAACAAGAGGAGAAATTACAATAAAAGCAACGGTTTTCATTATACCGCTCATTACAAGCGCACCGGGACCAGCCTTTACCATTCCGGCACCTATGAGACCTCCAATCAGAGAATGAGAAGAACTCGTAGGCAGACCAAAATACCATGTTATAATATTCCAGCCGCAGGCTCCAATCAGTGCTCCAAAAATAACATATTGATCTACTACATTAATATCAACTATTCCTTTTCCAATAGTATTAGCAACATGCAAACCAAAAAAAAGAAACGCAACGAAGTTAAAGAAAGCAGCCCAAATTACAGCATAACGGGGGGATAGAACCCTGGTAGAAACAACAGTGGCAATAGAATTTGCCGAGTCGTGAAAACCGTTTAAAAAATCAAAGGCAAGCGCAAGCAGTATCAGAAAAATAATAAATATCGTCATTGTTAAGCGTTCTTCACTAATATGGATTCTACAATATTGGTAACATCCTCACAAATGTCGAGGACAGTCTCTGCTTCCTGATAAATTTCTTTCCATTTAATTATTGCAATAGGATCTTTTTCAGTTTCAAAGAGTTCTACAAGTGCCTCATCTCGCTTTTTGTCACCGGCATTCTCCAGCCTGTTAACTTCCACGCAAGCCTTTAATATTGTCTTGACATTTTTCAGGTCGCGAAGGCCCTTGATCGCACAAAGCACGCCAAGGACGGATTCTTCAATTATAGAACCAAATTCCACAAGATGTTTATCAACTTTGGATATTTTATAGATTCTCATCCTGCTGGATATAGTACAGAGCATATCAGTGATGTCATCCATCTCCTTAGCAAGAGCATGGATATCTTCCCTGTCTATAGGTGTTATAAAAGTCTTATCCAGCTGATCAAGTATGGAGTGAGTAACGTCATCTCCCTGATGCTCTACCTCTTGCATTTTGTTTAATGTTTCTTCGCTCATAGAGCCGGTCACAACGGCTTCTTTGAATATTTTAGCCGCCTCTACTGCGTAATCCGCCTGTTTTTCAAGTAAACCAAAAAAATTATATTCTTTCGGAAGAAACCTGTCAAACATATATTACCTCTCTTTTTTCGGGCCAAAGATAATCATAAGCCCACTCAAATTACTTTCCTGTTATGTTAGCAAAAATATTACTTTTTGTAAACCTTTGATTTTATCTTGATTTTATCTGTACAATGAAGGATAATATGATGCTGGAGCAAGACCTTTTTGTTCTTCTTTGTCCAATTCACCATAATATATATCCATAAGGCTTTTTGGCCTATACTCTCCGGAAACAACTTTTCTTATCCTTTCAGTCCTTTTAGCATTAGCCTTCGGGTTTTTGATTATATTAAAAGTTTCAGGCGCTATTATCATTGCAACTATTGAAAGATATTCGTCTTTGGTCAGCTTATTAAAAGATTTTTTAAAATACACTTTTGCCGCATTGTCAAATCCAAGAACTTCTTTACCGTCAATATTACCAAGATTTATATTATTTATGAATAGTTTTAACTGATCGTCTTTTGAGACCAAAGGATTTAGAGCGAACAAGGCAATCAAAGTTTGCTTTATTTTAGCTATACCCGGTTTAAAAGAAACAAAATAATATTTCTTAACCAGACCCTGGGTAATTGTCGTTAGTCCCGCACCCGGAGTTTTAATATCTACACCGTTATGCTTATAAAAATCCGGATCTTCAACTGCCAGTAATGCATCCAGTTGCCATTTATTTAGATCACTAACCTTCAAAGTTATATTACTTTCTTTCAAAGCTTTTTCAATAATTAAAGGCGTATCTATTCTTGCTTTAAATATCACAATTATATAATAAAGAACAACCAGGAAGAATACTATTATAATTGAGAATAAGAAGTATTTCGATATTTTATTAAATTTCATTTTTTACTCTTTCGCAGACAGTATCCTGATTCAATTATTTCCCTTACTAAAACTTTACCATCATTTTTATAACTTTATCTTTCTCCTGATTGCATTTCTTAATGCCTTTTTCCAAATCATCGAGTTTAATGCGGTGCGTTATGAGGGTTTTAAGATTAATCCTGCCTTCAGAAACCAGTTTATTTCCGAGCTGGATCATTCTATCATGCGCGTAAGCAACCCCAACAACTTTAACGCCCTTAGAAGCTATTCTTATCATATTTACCTGAGAAGGTTTTGTTGCATGTCCGTAAACCATATATCTTCCATTTGCTTTTAACAATTCTATAGTTATGTTGAAAAGTCCAGGGTCATCAGTTCCTGCCGCATCAATAATCAAATCCACTTCATTGCAGTATTTTCTTACCGTCCCGGTTAAATCCTTTTCTTTTGTATTTATAACTAAATCAGCCCCTAATTCTTTTGCCTTTTTAAGCCTGTTTTCATATACATCCGCCACAATAATTTCTCCGGCAAGCATGTTTTTTACAACCTGTAAATGAAGCAGCCCTATTGTACCTGCACCTAAAATTAAAACTTTATCGGCAGGCCTTATCTCGGAAGAATAAGCAGAAGCCAGTACACCGTATAGCGGCTCAAGTAACGCACCTTCTTCATAATTCAGATTCTTTTTTAATACATCCATTGAAAACATCCGGGAAGGGTAGATCCTGCAGTATTCCGAAAATCCTGCACCATCCATACCTCCAATTTTACATCCTAAGGCAATCCTGTCTCCAATTTTATATTTTTTGATGTTTTTTCCGGTCTTAACTACCTGCCCGCTGAATTCGTGGCCAAAAACATGAGGAGTTTTTATCGATTGATTATATTTTAAATAGCTGCCGTCATATATATGATAATCAGTCGAACTACAAATACTTGAGCCTTTTACTTTTATCAACAAACTGTCATTATCAATCTTTGGTATATTTATTTTTTCTATGCGTAAATCAAAAGGTCCGTGAATTACAGCTGCTTTCATTTTATTCATATATTTTCCTCCAATTTTCCCCATGCTTAACGACAATATTCTTTCTAAAAGTAATCCGGCTATTTCAAAACATTTTAGTTGTAAATTTTATAAAATTACACAAAACATACCTTTTATTCCGAGCAAGATAAGGAGTGATCTGACCATATGGATATTTACACTGTCTGAATTGTTATATCTTTACTGATTTTTTCTATGGCCTTCTTGATTTTCTTTTGAGTTTCATCGGGTAATGAATTTTCTGATTGGTTTAATTTCGTTAAAGACTTAATCACTCTTTGCTTATAATGACTTTCTTCCAAAGCGCCTATATTATCAAGTAAAATCTCTGCCGCTTCATTAGATCCTTCCAACTCGCCTAAAACCCAAGCAGCGCTTATTTGCATCCATTTATCATTGCTTTTAAACATCTCTTTTATGGTCTCTAATGCCATTTCGGGTTTATATCTAAAAAGTGCTTTTGCGGCATTTGCCCTTACACGGTTATTTTTATCCTCTAAAAATTCTTTTAATATTTTTTCGGCTACATCAGGATTTTCTTTTTCACTGATCATTTGCGCATCCACTATTTCTATAGCTTTGGCTTTCACCCTGGGATTCGGATCATTCAACATCAATCTTGGAGTTACAAATCCTCCCGAAGACTGCATTCCGTCAGACAACCGCAAAAGAGAGGATCCTTGCGATAATGCTACCTGCTGCTGCATCATTACATTTAAGATAGCTTCCTGCTGTTTCATCATTATCGCTTCTCTTCTTAAAGAACTTCTTACAGAAACGAAATAAATCAGCCCAACCACGATGATTATTACAACAATCAATCCGACCGCGCCGTAAAACACTATTGATTTTATTGTCTCCACCATTGAATCATTTTTCTTATCAAGCATATTTATAAGTTCTTTTCTTTCAGTATCAGATTTTGCAAGTATCTGCCTTATTAGTTCATTCGGTTTTGTAATGGCACCTATAAGTTTATCCTGTTGATTTTGAACGGATTTCAACAAATCAAGCGTTACCGTATCCTGTACAACCACTCTTTCATAAGTAACAGCTGAGACCGGAGATGCAACCGGTTTTAATTTTTCTGATACATTTTCAATAACACTTTCTATTTCTTTATTTTCCGGATCGTATTTCTTTGCTTTTTCAAAATATTCCAGCGCATCCTGATACTGTTTATTTTTAAACAGCACAACTCCTCTTTCCAGAAGCATTTTAACAAGAAATGCCGATACTTTTTTTTCGGTTGACCCCAAGCTTATGGCTTTTTCTACATCAACTATCGCGCCGTCAAGATTTTTCTTTAAATACTTCTGTATGCCTCTATGAAAATAAACATCAGAGGTCTGATCTGCAAACACATTCAAATAAAATAATGATAAAATAACCGCAGCAATACCAAGTTTTCTCATTTTACAAACTCCATTATAGACTGTAATTGTTCAAATAGTTCCTGCGCGAACGTACTATCAGGATTGACAAACAACACCCTTCCGACTGTTTTTTTGCTTTCTTCATATTTTTTATCATTGCTTAATTCGTCCGCTTTTTTCAGGAGTTCATCTTCCAGCTTGGCGATAATCGAAGGATCTAATTGCTTTGCTTCTGCCAATTTTTCTTTTGCTTCAGTTTCCTTACCCGTATCCAGGTCCTCAAATGCTTTTTCAATAATACTTCTGGCTTTTGTGGCTTTTTCTACATTATCCATTTGGGCCAGTAAATCAGCCGCTTCCTGGCTGTCAGGTATGATTTGTTTGGCCAAAACTATTTCTTCTCTTGCCTTGTTATAATTCTTTTCATTATACATTTTTAGTGCCCTGCTAAAATAGAATCTAAAGTTAACTTCTTTTTCCTTTTGTACGATCCATCTTTCGGATTCAGCTAGCAGCATCCCGAATCTTACAGTCAAGCTTACCATGTGGCTTATTCCAAGCGAATGAAAACCTACGGCATAATCAATACCAAAATCCTTGGTCTCATATCCAAACCCTGTAGTAATTTCTTTATAATTTATCCCGCCTCTGACACATATGTTATCCACTAACTTATATTCTGCGCCTTCAAACCAGCGGATCGCCATTTTGTATCCGTCCGAATACTTGCTGCCGTCAGGTAGAACATTCATGAACATAACATCGGAAACCAAAGTAAGTTGTCCCGGTAAAAGTTCGTAAGCCGCGCCTAACCTTAAATTTGTAGGAAAACTTTCCGCTTCCCGGCTCAAAGTGATCCGGGGAACCAGGAGATTTTGAATTGTCACGCCGCATGTTAAAAAAGGCAGAGGCTTTACAATGGCTCCAACATCAACTCCATATCCTATGGCGGAATATATATCTATTGTGATAGCAGCAATCTTAAGATTTGCGCCAAGAAACAGAAACGGGGATATTTGCTGGGAATAACTAAAAATATAACTGGCTTCATTAACAGTGCCGGCGCCGTTCAAATTTCCATTACTATCCGTCCTGTCAATGGTGCCTGTATCTAATGAAACCCTGGAGATGCCTAAGACTGAACCATCCGCAATCGGATATCCGACACTGATACAATTAAACGATACACCCGTAAAAAGCGGAGCATAAAAAACAGAAATTTGTTTACTTACAACATCCGCAATACTTGCCGGATTTGAATATGACAAAGATGCATCTTTTGTCAGCCCGGAAGACGCTCCACCCAGAGAAAGCATCCTTGCACTGCTTCCAAAAGAAGACAGGTATTCACCTAAAAATCCGCCGCTATTGTCGGCTGATTCATAAGAATACCCGAGGCTTACTAAAATCAGTATGTATACAATAATTAATTTTTTCATTTACCTCAGCACCATTATTTTTCTTTTTTCTATAAGTTTTGCAGTGCCGTCTGAAGGTTCTGCAACAACATGCAAGAAGTAAGCACCGCTGGATATTCCCATTCCGCTTCCATTTTTGCCATCCCAGGTTACTTTGTTGCTGTACCCGCTAACTTCACCCTTTCCGCCCTCAACTCCGGCCTCATAGTTAAAAGTACGCACCAAATCTCCTAACGCAGAATAAATTTTTATGGTTACCATGCTATTTGACGCGAGAATATAACTTATAGACATGTTACCGTTTGAAGGTGAATAAGGAACGGGATAACACAAAGTCTGCAAATCTGTCCCGGGCATTGTTCTTGCCGTATAATTTATCGAAACACTTCCCAATGCAGGGGTATTTCCGCTCACGGATGTGGAAAATACGGCTTTATACTTCAGATACCTTTTACCGCTGTGCTGCGCATTTATTATTTCTCCGGACGCATTTGCATAATACCCGGTAGTGGTACCGTCTGAACCATAGAAATTCCACGGTCCTGATTCACTATTACTTGAAGCAATTTGAATTTTCAAGGAAGTAAATAACATTTGATCTGTAGGAGTCCAGGATATTGAACTAAAAGATGCCGCGGCTCCTGCATCAAGGATCATCGAAGTATATTCACCGCTTGTCGCATAAGTTACATCCGAGAAATAACACAAAATATCGTATCTTGGAAAACTTTCATCCCATCCGGCCCCCGCAATATTTTCGGTGTAAACAGAATTTGTACCGTCAAATGTCAACTGATCGGCATCCCAGTAAACCTGATTATAGCCTTCAACCCTGTATGGAGAATAATATTTTGAGCTTGTTGAACTTGGAGATTTTAAATATATCCTGTAAGAGGTATCCAGCTTTAAAGTTCTTGGCGTTGTAAAATCCGCTGAATACCACTGAAAAGATGTGCTTGCGCTATTTTTATCCACAAGCTTTACTGCTTCAATCTCATTATGGTTGGTAACATCTTCTAAAACCGCATATAAATGATCTTCCGGGGATGCAGTATTGGCTTTAACTCTAAACGAAATCCTCTTTAATGTCTTGTCGGTATTTCGAATAGTTATTATCTCGCCCAAATAGTTATTACTATAAACCTTTAAATCAGAAGTGGCTTTAAAATAAACACTGCCTTCTTCTACCCCGCCTTCTATGATATACATAGGCTGGGATATTTTATCAGTCCAAGTCGTCCCCCCGTTTGTACTTTCTAAAACAGTCAAATAAGTATCTTTTGTTTCATCAAAAGAAGTCATTCCCATTTGTGGAACAGTTCCATATATACCCATGTGATTGGTAGAATCAGGAACAGTCCCGCTGTCATAGGCTACAACCAGATGATAGATAGTGCCGCTTGTCAGGTTTTTTGTACCGCCTAAAGTTACAGACATCCAACCGTTAGAACCTATCGAACTTGAATCGACTGTTACAGAATCATACCAGGCGCCGCTTGGTTTATGTGTTGCTGCATTATCCGTTTGTATCCCGACTCTATAGGTTGCAGCGGGACTTCCGGCTAAATATACACATAAATGAATTTTACTGAGCGGTGTTTGATTATTATGCGATGTAAATCTTATTGAATAAAAACGTGTTGAACTGTCAAGAGGGAATTGAGTTCCGGCGGTTCCCTCAACAATAAAAGAACACCCTATCTGAGTTGAAGTTAACACGGTAAGCGAAACATTTGCAGCAGTTCCGGTATTAGATATTTCTGAATTTGAAAACGTACCGGGTGAAAAATCAGAATCCGTAGTCTGAGTCCAAGTCGTAGCAAATGTAAAAACAGGGACAAATGCTATTATTGAGACACAAAATACTTTATTTAGAATGGACTTCATAATGTATTATTATCATTTTTTTCTGAAATCGTCAAGTTAATAATTGTTTCAGTTTTAACTTTATTAATACTCCAGGAAGCCTTTGACTATAATACTTTCCGATTTATTCAAATGTAAAATATCATTATTTTCTCTATGGTTTAAATTCAAAAGCAGACAATTTCATATATTTAATTTTTTACTTCTTTTCTTTCTTCTTCTCTACGGACTTCTCTTCTTTTTTTTCTTTTTCGATAAACTTCCAATCCAGAGATATTAAATGAGAACCAAAGGTGCCGGTTATTGAATTAACAGGATATATAAACGCGTAATCTATTTCTATCTCGCCAACAACATAACTTGCACCAAAAGTAATTTCACCGGAATTTGCGCCGCATCTTAATCCAAATATTTTACTATCGCTCCAATATTCTACTCCGCCGCATAGATCAAATTTACCTGATGTATAAATTACGTCCGCTGTCGGCGTAAAATTACCTGATTTATAGGATATCCCGCCTCTTATTTCTCTCGGCATTATTGCGCTTCCATCTCCTGACAACGATATATCCGGTCGCAAAATATTATCAACCAGGCATCCTAAAGTCAGGCCATTTACCGGCTTTAAAGTTATTCCCGCCGCAAAATTGGACAAGGTTTTTTCCATTCCTTTTTTCAAAAATAAATTGTCAAAGGCAGTATAAGCATTTGCAGTATAATAAAGACCAAGAAGCTCTCCTGTCGCGCCTATAGAAACCGGACACCCAAACAGGTTAAACTTGCAGGCTGCAGCTAACGACAAAGTACTTTCTTTATACAAATCAGAACTAAAATACAGAAAACTTATACCTGCTGTTACAAACCTTGTAATAGGCGAGGAAAAACACAATAAACCGTTATTTAACCCGTCATAGTCTATTCCCAAAAACTCTCTGGAATATGTCAAAGATATTTCCATGTTTTTTAAATCAGAAAGATTGGCAGGATTATACAACATTGTAGAAACATCCCCGGACATTGCCGTAAAAGCATCACCCAACCCGGAAGGTCTGGCTGCAGGTCTGTCCTCAAATGCAGCATTGCTGCTTCCGGCAGCCATTGCGAATATGGTTATCAGGTATACTATCTTCTTCATTCTTTTTCCTCAACAAGGAGCCGGATAATATATTTTCTATATCCCGCCCGGTGTCGCTATTTTAAATTTTAACGAGCTAAAACAGCAGTGGCTTTTTTTCTGACAATACCTCCGATTTCCACCTGCCACAAATACAAACCGGGAAGCATTAAATTCCCGTCATCATTTTTCCCGTCCCAGGTTGTCACATTATCAAGCGTTCTTACCATCCTGCCTTTCCTGTTAAATATTTTTATTTTAACAGGATCATTGTTTATCTCATCAAAATAAAACCCGATTATATCATTCACTCCGTCCCCGTTTGGAGTAAACGGATTAGGAGAGAGAACAACTTCATTGCCGTAGCTTAACGCTTCCTTAGCCGCAAACAATGAAAGATGTCCCGGCTCAGCTGTCACTGTTTTTGCCACCGGATTCACTGTGCTTTTTATTGTCAGCCATCTGACCCTGTCAAAATAAGACATCGACAGTTTTTTCACAGCATCAGACTCCAAAATATTTGTATTTGTTACTTTTCCGTCTGTTATTGTATAATTAATCGTAATTTTCAACGGTTTTAAAAATGAAGTTACAACATTAACATTTTCATCCCACATATCAAACCTATATGCTATTCCGTCGTTTACTGAAGGATCTTTACTTATCTCGACAAGCACGTCTGTTTTTAAGGCCCCTGCCGGAACTTCTATATGTGTAGATGTTCCGTCATCTGCAAATACCTCATTAGATACAGACAAGTCTTTAGGTATAAAATCATTGAGTGTCGGTCCGGCATTGGATAAAACCGGATTTCCTGTGGCAATAGTATTCCCGATATCTCTGGCTTCATAATAATATGAATATATTCCAAGGTCCGACAATGTTGTTTTGTATTCATAAATCATTCCTTCTCCGTAATTCCCGAAAACTTTAGACATTAAATACGGGCTCTTCGTCATTTCAATTCCTTTTTCCAGAATATGAACTTTCGGATATCCTTTTTTAGGTGCATCATAATTCGCATCAGAATATTTTATTCTAAAACTATATTCTCTGCCGGATCTTCCTCTTATTGGATATACCCCGGTATCCTTAAGTGAGGCCTCTCCGGTCCAGGAAAGCAAAGGTGCATTGTTTGGAGCGCCCAGCCAGTCCACCACTCTTTTCATTAAGGCATTCCTGTCATTAGCATTATTTATTCCTTCAAAACCAAAAGAAAAATACACCACTTTATATATTCCATTCGAATATCTCAAACCTGCTGCTCCGCTGCCGGCAATTCCGGCGGGCATAATATTATTTCTGGGAATATTCACGCCTAACGGCGAACCTGTATATTTAAAAACAGGAGCAGCATCATCCAAACAGTCTATTTCGTCGGGCCATATCTGATTATTTGCGCCGTCACCCCCGTAAATAGCAGGGTTTAAACCATTTCCGATAGAATCATTAGTAATACCGGATAAATTTTTTATTCCGGGATTATCCTGAACGTACTCTGCATGCAAATAATTCCTGAAAAATGCACTGCCCCAATCCCGCTCATAAATATTATAACCTATATCCTCACCTGTAATAAACAACTTCCCCCCATTATTAAGATAGCTTTGTAAGTTAGCAGCAGATGCAGAAGTAAGAGTTGTATCAAAGCTTTTTCCGGTAAACCAGATAACTTTTTCAAAAAGAGACAAGATAGCCAAAGAAGGAAATCCTTCCCTCAATACATTAAACTCGGCAAATTTATATCCGTTCGCATTCAAAGAATTCTTAAAAAAGCTGCTGCAGTCATCTGTTGCATCGGATCTATCGTTATCAACCAATAAAATCGGAGGCGGTTGATTAACCTTGGAGAGAAAGGTCCCTGCGACGGCAGGAGACCGTGCTGAATTTGAACCGTCTGTTGCCGTGATATAATAATAAATTGTTGTTTCTGAATTTTGAGCCGGAATATATGCCGTATAGGTGGAGCTGTTAGCCGTCATGGTTATTTTATTAAACGGATTGCTGCCTGTAGTATTCCAATACAGAGAAACACTCGAAACCGAAACATTATCCGTAACAACCGCAGAAACAACAGGAGATATGAGTTTCCATGTATCCGGAAGCTGGTTATGAACAATAGTCGGCGGTGTAACATCCGTCAAAACTTTAAACTGGTAATCCCCGCTTAAAGGAAGCATTGTTAAATTATCACTTAAATCTGCCGCTGTAATATAATAATAAATATCTGTTGCAGGAGCTTGACCGGGAATTGTCCCGCTAAATATATCTCCTTTGCGGGTCAAAGTCACCTTCGTATAAGCCCCGCTTGTTTTCCAGTAAAGATACGCGGTTTTTACGGAAATATTATCTATAATATTTGCTTTGATTGTAAACATATTTTTAGCCACCTGATCAACCAGCGGTGTATGCGTGATTACAGGACCGGTATAATCTGCTTTATCTGCCGATTCCAGCCAATCAATGGCTCTTTTCATTATTGTGCTTCTTTCGGCAGCCGTACTGATAGCTTCAAATCCAAAAGAAAAATATACTACACCGTAACTGCCATTTGTATATCTTAAGCCCGCTATTCCATCTGCTGAAACTCCGGCAGCCTTAACATTGTTTCTTGAAACACTTGTGTTTATTGGAGCACCCGTAAATTTAAATACGGGTGTCGCCGTATCCAGGCAATTTATTTCATCCGGCCACGACTGGTTATCCGCCCCGTCCCCGCCGGAAATATTTGGATTTAATCCGTTGCCTATAATATCACCGGCAACTCCGACTAAAGTTTTTATACCAATGTTATCCTGAACATATTGCGCATGCAAATAATTGGTAAAAAATGAAGTACCCCAGCCGTAATTATTTGATTCGTAACCAATATCTTCTCCGGTAATAAATAATTTTCCGCCCCCAATAAGGTAACTCTGTAAAATTGCAGCAGAAGAAGATGTAAGGGTTGAATTGTAATTTGATCCCGAAAACCATATTACCTTTTTAAAAAGCGTTAAGGTTTCTAAAGTCGGGAATCCTTCTTCAAGTACATTTATTTCCCCAAAAACATATCCATTGGCAGTCAAGGCAGCTTTATAATAGTTTCTCACATCATCTGTGGTATCTGAACCGTCATTATCAACTATTACAATCGGAGGCGCTGAGACAACATTATATGACAATGTATCAATACCGGGCAACCGCTGCAAATTGACCCCGTCAGAAGCAGTAATAAAATAATAAACCGTAGTACCGACAGGATATGCGGGAATAGAAGCTGTATAGGTTCCGCCGCCGGCAGTCATAGCTGTTTCCGTAAAGGGGCCGAGGCTCGCCGTACTCCAGAATAATGAGGCGCTTGTAATTGCATTATTATCAGTAATAACCGCAGAAACAACGGGGGATGTCAACTTCCAGGTGTCTTGAAGCGGGGTATGATTAATAGCAGGGTATTCATTATCAATCAATACACCAAATGTATAACTGCCAATTGCCGGCAGTAAAGTCATATTTTGTTCTGCTGCTTTATCAATTGCTTTAATATAATAATGAACGCTCGTACCTCCCGGCTGCCCGGGGATTTCTGCCTGATATTTGTCGGTATCTGAAAGATCCATATCTAATTTTGTATATATAGTTTCACTATTTTTATTCCAAAAAAGTGAAACTGCATCTATTCCCAGATTATCCGTAACTTTAGCAGATATCATATAATTCGTATTTTTAAAAGTACTTAAAAGCGGCGTGTGAATGATAACAGGGAACGTAACGTCTATACCGACTTTCATTGAAAACGTTTCAGCCGGAGCATTATCAGGCTTTAAAGAACTGCATATGGTTGAAGAAGCCTTCAGGTAATAATATATTATAGAGCCGATATTTTGTTTTGGGATTTGACCTGAGTATTCATCCGGATTTCCGTCAGCAATCATATTAACCTTCGTAAAACTCAAATTATCCAAAGAGTAAAATAACGACGTTTCGGTTATCACAGTCGGATAGGTAACTACGGCTTTAATTGTGATCGGACTGTTGGAATCTTCGTTATCATGCGGTACATGCGCAATTATAGGCCGGGATAACAGAGTAGCCTTATAAACATTTATCCGGCCATACCCAAAATATTGATCTTTTCCCGGAGTTCCAAGATCATCCACACCACTTTGAATTATATCTTTTATCTGCTCCTTTGTCCGCGATAAATCCATGGACCAAATCAGACCCGCCAGTCCGGATACATGCGGACAAGCCATTGAAGTCCCGCTTAAATTTCCGTACAAATTACCGGGAATAGTGCTTAATACCGCAACACCGGGAGCGCTTACCGAGACATCATTTCCAAAACTGGAAAACAAAGCAATTGTATCATTACTGTCCGTAGCCGAAACAGCCATACATTCCGGATATGACCCGGGATAAGAGGGATTGGAATTTCCGCTATTGCCCCTGGCGGCAACTATCAAGCAGCCTTTATTTACCGCATAAATAAGCGCATCATGAACTACATCTGAATCCGAGGACGCACCTAAACTTAAACTGATAATCTTTGCGCCGTGATCAGCAGCGTACATTATTCCGTTTGCAACCTGATCCCAGGTGCCTGATCCCGAACTGGATAATACTTTTACCGCAAGTATCTTTGCGCCCCAAGAAACACCTGCTATTCCTTTCCCGTTGTTTGAAATCGCTGCAGCTATCCCCGCGCAATGAGTTCCGTGTTTATTATCATCCATGGGATCGTCATCATTATTAATATAATCATGACCTTTAATAACTTTACCGCTAAGGTCTTCGTGAGTATAATCAACACCTGTATCAACAATCGCAATTGTAATATTGCTGCCTCCCGTAAAAGTATCCCAGCCCTGGGGGGATTGAATTTTTGGATGACTCCACTGATTGCCATAATCTGTGTCATCAGGTGTTATAAGAATATCAAAATAGCCGTTTATTTGTGCAGATTTTACTATAAGTTCATTTTTTATTTCAGCCAAGGCTTCTTTGGGATTTTTGGTGGCAGGTATTTTTATTTTTTTATAGCCCAGTTTACCTATATAGTCATTTTCATCAGACAAAGCAGGCGCGGAAGCTCCGCTGTGTTTCCGGATCAAACCGCTGACCTGAGACAGCCCGGCGTTCTTATTAAATTTAACAATTATTTCGTCTTCAACAGAATCAGAATGATTTTTTAAATGGCTGTTTTCTGCCATATACTGCGTTACCGCAATAAAAAACAGGAGCAAAATTTTAAAGCTATTCAGTATAAATGCTTTGTTAAATCTCATCCACAACAATCTCCTACCGCAGAATTCTGCAATTATCAAATTCTTTGGACTTAAAAAAGATTCCACTGATTACACTTCCTTAAGAGAAACACTGCCGCAAGCGATGTCATGCAATTACAGCAATTTCCTCCGGCATTTTAGTACGCAAGCTTTTCGATTACCATGGTAATTATAATACATTTTTTTGATTTCGTCATCGGGGAAAGGTGAAATGGTTTTTTTATACCAACTGCTTTACTCTACACCTGGAATGCCTTTGTTTTTCTATGGTTTCAAACGGGTGATTTGTCTGCTTTTCTAAAACTATACAATATCTGGAGGTAATTCTTTAGGGTACAGTAACCTTAAATTTATAAGGAGACTCGCAATTTCCCAAGATTACAATATTTTCGCTTTTTCTTACCAGTTCCTTTTCATATATTTGGGCCGCGCCGCCTATTATTTCATTATTTACATATGTACCCAGTCTGCTCCTTCTGTCTAATATAATATACTGTCCCTCTTTACACTGAATAGACAAGTGATTTCGCGACACACTGAACGGCTGCTCATCATTCAAGTACAAATCGTTATTAGAAAACAGGTCCTTTTGAAAACCATCCGTTTTTCTTCCTATTTTATAAGGAAAGTGATCAATCTCTATAACTTTGTTATTCAGAGCCGTCAAAGCTAACGGAGTCAGCCCGGTTAAGATAATTTTGTTTTCAGAAATATTCTGACCGGCCATTCCCATAGTTAAATCAATTACTGTTTGGTCAACATGCCTTAAACGTTCAAATATATTTTTTAAAAACATACTTAACAAATGCGGCTCTGTATAAAATATTTCGTTAAAATCTTTACGTCCTATTATATTTACTTCCGTATCAGAAAGGGTCATTACATTTGCAGAACGGGGTCTGTCGTCAAACATACTCATCTCGCCGAATATTTGATCTTTTCCTAAAACCCCAAGAACAACTTTTTTTCCATCCTTAAGACGATATACCTCAACACTTCCGGAAAGTATAGCATAAGCCTCATTCCCTTCATCACCTTCTTTCAGTATCAGTTCGCCTTTCTTAAATATTTTTCTCATAATGTTCACCGCCTTTTTTGCATCAGGATAAATAACATGGTTAATAATTCATATCCATGTCTTACAGATTTTAACAATTTATTTGTATCTTGTTAAGTATACACTATATATTTATTTTGTCCATAAAATTATTTTTCAATTTTTCATTATAGTATTCTCAAGAAAATAATGATAAAGTATTATTAACTATTCCGGAGGTATCAGATGAGTGAAAAGACAAGAAGAATAGGAGTGCTAACCGGCGGAGGGGATTGTCCCGGTCTTAATGCTGTTATAAGAGCAGTGGTAAAAAGCGCGAACAATATCGGCTGGACGGTTATCGGAATAAAAAAAGGTTTTGAAGGACTTATGCATCCAAGGAACGCCGAGATCCTTGACGCGCATGATATCAGCGGCATTTTAAATATCGGCGGCACGATTTTAGGCACCACAAACAGAGGGGATCCCTTTAAATATTCCGTTACAAAAAACGGAAAAACAACCTGCACTGACAGATCCGACGACGCTGCCAAAGGTTTCAAGAAACTAAAGCTCGATGCACTTGTCTGCATCGGCGGTGACGGCACCTTGTCGATAGCAAAACAACTTGCAGACAAGGGAATACCTCTAGTCGGAGTTCCAAAGACCATCGACAATGATCTGTCCGCAACGGTTATTACCTTCGGTTTTGATACTGCCGTAAGCACCGCCACTGACGCGCTTGACAAGCTTCACTCCACCGCAGAAAGCCACCAGAGAGTAATGGTCGTTGAGGTCATGGGCAGGTACGCGGGTTGGATTGCGCTTAACTCAGGAATTGCAGGAGGCGCGGATATTATTCTTATTCCGGAAATTCCTTTCGATATGAATAAAGTTTGCGAAAAAGTTATAGCCCGGTACAAAATGAAACGGAACTTCTGCATTGTAGTCGTAGCCGAAGGCGCGAAGCCAAAAGGCGGCGGCATGTTCACAAAAGACTCCGATACTAAAGGGAGAGTGGAAGTGCTTCTTGGCGGAATAGCAGAATGGGTAGCAAAAGAAATCCACAGTAAAACCGGAAAGGAAACAAGAAGCCTGGTACTCGGACATCTGCAAAGAGGAGGAAATCCCACAACTTTCGACAGACTGCTGGCAACGAGATTCGGAGCCGCAGCAATCCGGACTCTTAAGGAAAATAAGTTCGGAGAAATGGTATGCTTAAGACCTCCGCACGTTATTAGCGTTCCTCTTATTGAAGCCATAGGAAAAATGAAATCCGTTCCTCTCGACTCCGATGAAATAGTCACCGGAAGAAATATGGGCATAAGTTTTGGGGATTAATATTACCGGACGAGCCAGCAGTAGGAAAAAGCAGGATATACCGCCGGCAAAATAATGATGTTACCGGCAAATCCGGTTTTCATTTCTCTCCCTTTATTTGTTCTTCTTTTTTATCAGCTTTTATCTTTTTCATAGCTTTAATCATAATATATATTGTAAAAGCTACTATTGTAAAATCAACTACTGTGTTTATGAACACCCCTATATTCAGAGTAACCGCCGGCTCCAGGAAGTTTGCAGCTTTTAAGGTAATCTTTAGGTTCTTAAAATCAACACCGCCGATAATCATACCGAGAGGAGGCATTATTACATCATTCACTAAAGAGTTGACTATTTTTCCAAACCCCGCGCCGACTATTATACCCACCGCCATATCTATTGCATTTCCTTTAGAAGCGAACTCTTTAAATTCTTTTAGCATCGACATTTGTTACCTCCTTTTGCATTTGAATTATTTAATTATAACAACTTTGCAGCAAAAAAAGAAAGAATATTTAGTGCCCTGGCTGACTAAATGCATTGTATTTTATGCTCTAATGCTCAAATATTTAAGAATCGAAGACAATTTATTTTCATTGAATTGTACTCCTGATTTTGCTACTTTATATTATGATTGAAAAACAACTTACCGGTGAAGAGCTTAAATGGTTCTATAAAATACTCTGCAAAATAGATTTCTTTTCGGAAATACCTTTAGTAGATATAGACAGCATAACACAGAAATTTTTCAGAGAATCCCTGCCGACGGGGAAAGTCAAAATAAAACAGGGGGCCATGAGCGACGCCCTTTATATTATTAAAAGCGGCAGTTGTACGGTAACACGAAAAAAAGGCTTATTTGCCAAACAGACTCAAGTTGCAGTTTTAAAAGAAGGGGATTTTTTCGGAGAAATGTCGGTGCTCTTTAACCTCCCCGCTTATTGCTCCGTTACCACAGTTGAACCAACAGAACTTTTTGCCTACCTAAAATCCGATTTTCAGAAACTACTTGACAGTAATAGTTCGCTGCGCGATAAAGTCATGCATATAGCGGAAATAAGAAAATACGAAGATCTCAATAAGTAAGCTGCTTGATCCCCTTGTCCTGAAACCCTGCTTTTAACAAACTAATTAAACCTGAAGGAGATTATACATCAAATTGCTTTATTACTTCGGCCCGGCAGTAGTAATAAAGGAGGAAGCAAAAGGAGTGTAACTAATATTGGAGGCATAAGACCCGCTTATATGACCTGAAATTCCTGCCGGATCTGTCGTACCCCACCAGTTATTAGCCGCATCAATCGTATTATTTAAGTGATTAACAATACTGGGGGGATTTCCGAAATTACAGTCAGATACCCGGTATTGTCCCGAGTTTCCGGAAGCGAAAATGTAGCCTGCGATATTACAATAGGAAATTGTCAACATCGAACTGGACAGGGTCCAGATATAAGCCGAACTACTTTCAAAGTTACAATTTGTTATTGAAACATAACTGACATATTGCATTACAAGCCGTTTAAATCTGTCGGTAAAAGTACAATTTGTAAATGCAGGATTGCTGTTTTGTATGTCTATTTCCGAAAACCCGTCAAAAGTACAATAGTTAAAAGTTCCGTTTGTGATACTTATGCGATCGTCAGAAACAGGAAGTGCGCTGGTTGCTATAAACCGGATGGGATTTTCTGCAGTTCCTGCGGCATTTACAATTTTGCTAAAGTAAGTTGTGTAGTAACCGTCATATTTTATTTCAGTGCCGGCTTCAATAAAAAGAGGATCGTTAAATCTTACATTTCCTCTAACAGTATAAGGACTATTCGCCAGAGAAAGTTTTAAGTTGGTTCCGCTATATTGTCCGTTCAACGTAGTCCCTGCACCTCCTCCGCCGCCACCGCTGTTGCCGCTATCTCCAATACTAATTGCTCCGGGATCAAAAGGATTTCCCCTGTTAAAATCTTTAGTACATCCGATAATAAGCGGCACAAACACAATAATGACAATTACCTGTTTCATAAATCAACTCCTAAAACTTTATTGAATATGCCAGCTTAAATTTATCATTATTATAATCCAGCGTAAATTTCCTGTCTTTATTAATCCCAAACAAATACGGATCTATTACGCCATAAACCCATATTCCGAGAGCGCTCCATAAGTATACCTTATTTAAATTGCTCAAATCTTGAATGGTTTTAACTAAAACAGGAAAGTCGGAACCTATCGGGGCAGCATCATAATCTTCCACGGCTTTATTGTATTGCACGTAAGTATATATAGCCCCGCTAAGTGCAGCAATTTCCGCAAATGCTATCAGACAACCCTTTAGCTCCTGACCATTATTAAACTGGCCCCAACCCGGAAACATGGCAGAGTACTTGGCAACATCAAAAGAGGTGTTTTCTTCCGTTAAAAGCGTGGAGACTCCTACACCCGTCAATTTTGAGATGATTGCTTGACTGACTTTTTTGAATTCCGCTTCTAATTTACAGACGGCAGTCTCGGTAAATCTGGTTTCTCCGGTCTCAACATCAACAACTTTTACCGTAATATTATATTCTATCTTTTGCATACTAATGCTGCCTACTATCATTTGTGTTGCATTAAGTATTTTGCCTATTTCTACCGCGCATTCTGTCGAGGTACAACCGGTTTGTTGAAACATCTGCTCTTTTAATATTTTTTCCATCTGACTTTTTTCGACAATAATATATGTATTTGACGAATATAGATCATTTCTTAACAGATCAGAGATCGCAGAAGCTGTCACTTTAGGAACATTTTTCGCCTCCAGATCCATTACGGCTATTCTTATTTTTTCCTCTTCAAGTTTGCGTACTTCTACTCCGGTCAAGTTGGAGATAAGCGCTTTACTTACATTTTTGAATTCCGCTTCATATTTACAGGAGAGAGTAGCGGAAAATTTGGTTTCCGTAGTTTCGACATCTACAACTCTTATCGTGATACTATATTCCAACCCCAACGTACTGATACTTCCGACTATCATTTGTGTTGCGTTAAGTATCTTGCCCACTTCCACCGCACACTCGGTTGACACACAACCGGTTTGCTGGAACATCTGCTCTTTTAATATTTTTTCCATCTGACTTCTTTCAACAATAGTATATTTTTTTGAAGCATACAGATCATTTCTTAAGAGATCGGAGACTGCAAAAGCCGTTGCCTTTGGGACATTTTTCGCATCTAAATCCATAACGGCTATTTTTATCTTTTCTTCTGCAAATCCGTCAGAATGCAGTAACGCCAGACAAATAATTAATAATACTACTTTCCTCAACATGTTCCCCCTTACTCTATTATAATTATATTAATATTTACGCAATTCCAACCAATACAAGTATATAATATAATATTGATTTCTACAATTGGAAAAGTTAAATTTGCAAGACTTGGAATATTAATATTTCTTTGACTTTTCTTTTAATGCGGATATTTTTTTTGCAGCCTTCTTGATGTGGAATTCAATTTTATCCCGCTTTATGATATATTTCCTGCAGACAAAACCCGCCGAGTTTAAGGGTGTGTCCGCCAAAGGCTAGATCTCGTCAGAAACTCTGACGGAAAACTACGGAGTTATCTCCGTGGTTCTCTACGGCATACTCGCCATGAAGTGGTTTTGCTTGACTTAAAAATCCGAGGGAATCTCCCCAATAAAAAAAGGGCTGGTTACTGCTGCCAGCCCTTTTTTTCATCCTTGATTGTTTACAAAGCTACTTCCACTTTCACTCCGCCGCCAATCATATGTGTGCCGGCGCCGTAAAAGCCTTCATAAAGCAGCAGCATATTTACTGCAGGCATAAGTCCTATTTTAAAACCTGCGTAGTATTCCAATTGTTTGGAATCACTATAGAATAAAACTATACCGCCTACTCTTAAAGGAGCCAGGGGCGTGTCCAGCCGCACTTCTCCGCCGACATCAAGCGAGATTGCGCCGTCTGCGATAGAAGAAGCAGCGTAACTTGCGCCTGCGCACGGGATAAGAGTAAAGCCGGAAACATTGAATTTCTTGAAGGCAAGGAGTTCAATCCTATAGTTATCAAGCGCTCCGGTAAAACCCAGACCGTTATACGCCTTATTGTTAAGTTTAAGACCGACCGGTAAAACCGGCAATTCAACGGCTACCGCGGTTTCTCTGAAAGTTTCTAAACTGAAACTCGAAGCAGTCGAGTTAATATAAGCACCTGCCGTAGCGTCCACTGTTATTCCTTCCGCAAAACCGGTTGTAGTCAGTACCCCGGCTAATAGAACTAACGTTAATATTTTTTTCATTATGCCTCCTTTACTCTACTCTCGTTGCGGTAAAAGTCCCGGATGGAGTTGCGCCTTGATAGATCTGCCCCCAGCTCCCGGTAGAAACTCCGCCAACCGCAGTCCGGTGAAAACTGGTAATAGTCCAGGCAATAGTCTCGGAATAGTTGTTTCCGGTCTTGGAACTTGCTTCCAGATTAATACCGCTGGAAGTAGATTCATATTTCGTCAAAGGAAAACCGCCGGTATAGAAGATGCTGGAAGTATTGCTGTTTGCCAGCCAGGCTCTTCCCATACCTCCGACAAAGTTATCTGATGAGTCAAATATCAGAGAAAGCCTACCTTTTCCTCCGTCACTGTCCATAATATCATAAACTTCTTTCGATCCCGGATTTCCCATCGCAACAGCAAGCGGCAAAGTAGCTATAAACATACCCCCGCTCGAAGCTATTTCACCAGGGGCTTTCGGAGAAGAATCTGCCCCGTTCCAATAGCCGATAGCACCAGAAATATCTACAATAAGCCGTAAAGTTAAACCGCCTTTTATTTGTACCGGAGTTGCAAAGTAGTTCCGGAAGGTATTCTGGTTTCTCAAGCTTAGAACCTCGGCTTCCACACCGGCAGTTGTATAGCCGGTATGCGCAGTCTTTGTGTAATATGTTGTGCCTCCTAAAATGGCAGTACCTTTCACCGTCACATTTTCATCTATTTCCACAATCGCCATACTATATGTACCGGGCGCCACATTACAATTCAGTTCAAGCACCGGCTGAAGTGAAGCTGCGGAAGCAAGATCCACTTCCTGCGAGCCGGTGAATACCGTACAGGGCGCGCTTAACCCGTCATTTTCCAGCGTGATCTTCGTTATCTTTACTATCATCTGTGTCGGCCCGCTTGCATTGATCTCATGCGCGGCAAACACCTTCTTGTCCAGAAAGAAAGGTTTAACAAGAAGAAGAGCCAGTAGTGCAATTTCAACAACTATAATCTTTTTCAATACTTTTTTCAACATAGCTTTTCTCCTTTTTAAAGTCTTATCACTTTAACGCTAAGATTACTGAACATGGAACCTAAGATAGGATTCTTGCCGCAGCCCGCAACAAGAATCAAATGCACCAGCACCAGAACCAAAGCTATGTAGCCGGTTATCTTGATTTTCTCTTTCATCTTTCCTCCTTTAAAATAATTAACTTCCGAAGTATTATATTATATTTTTTTTCATTTTTCTTATTTATAATTGCAGTTTTTCCTCCTGAATCTCTCAGCTTCTGATGCTAGTTTATAATAGAATGAAGACAAAATGCAAGAGGGTTACTTTTCAAAACAAAGAACATTTCACGCCCCGTTACATGAAAAAACCACCGGTTTTTACGCCGGCAACCCTGGTTTATTGCCCCTGCCAAATACCCGGGTAGCAATGAGTGGGACATGTCGAACAAAATAATCTCCCTATTTTTCCAACGGCGGGAGATAATACTTGTTTTCTATCGCTGTATTTAGTATTTTATCCATTCTTTCCGGGGTTTTATTTAAATAATATTTGTTGTTCATCCAGCCGCTTAACCCGCTTATACTCTTTTCATAGCGGTCTGTAATTTTTCCATAATTCCCGCAGTATGACAGCAAATTAAATAATATTGAAACAATCAGGAATGCGGGTATATATTTTGCTTTTTTTTGTTTTGGAATCAACCCTGCCAGAGACATATAGGTTAATACCAAAATAAGGACCGGAATGATCCTATAACGCGAATCAAACAGCTGTTCCACTCCCGACTCAGATCGGAACACAGAAAGAACAGCCCCGCTGATCAAGAGAAAAACCAGATAAAAATATATTGTTTTGTTTTTTTTATAGTACTCCTTTTTAATTAATAATATAAAATATAAAACAACTGCGATCCCGGCTGTAAATGTAACGAATATAATGACAGGTTTCAGGCCGGAGGAAGAGTTCATAATATTCAACGGATCCATGAATGAACCCGTAAAAATAAGGAAATAT
The DNA here is from genome assembly GCA_001778375.1 of Candidatus Firestonebacteria bacterium RIFOXYD2_FULL_39_29. NCBI lineage: Bacteria > Candidatus Firestoneibacteriota > Candidatus Firestonebacteria bacterium RIFOXYD2_FULL_39_29. The sequence continues at coordinate 1,426 of MFGV01000040.1, read as the reverse complement.
ATTATTATATTGACAATATCAAAACTTCTCATCCTGGCCGTAATTGTATAATGGTAAAAGTAAATGCAGAGAGAAATGATCATCACGGCGCTCCAAGGAAAAAGCAAAGCTCTGCGTTTTTGCAGCAGTAAAATAAAAAATCCGACAAGAAATACTATCATCCCGTTACCGTTGGTAAATACGGCCATTATCGCAAAAACGGCGGATATTATAAAATATCCTGTTTTTTTTCTATCAAGACAATATATCGACATAAAAGAAAAGAACAATACAACCAATTGTTCAATAGAAGCCGTTGCCCAAAAAATAGTCATATAATACTGCGGTTGGAACAGGAAGAACGCAACCGGGATAAAAAACAATAATTTATCATGAAGGACCTGCCGTTCATCTCCCGAAGGTTTGTTTATCCCGTACTTGAACGATCTGAATAAAAATAAGAACAATCCAAATAAAAATAAATTTCCGATAATTATCAGCATTCTGATATTAACAGCTCCGAATAAATAATGATAACAAAGGACAAATAGCTTGTTTATGACCAGCCTGTGTTCGTTAAATTGCCAGAATATTGCGGTAATTTTCTCATTAAACCCGGAAACACCGGAATAATAATTAAGAAAATTTAATATTAACTCAACATCATCCGAATAGGGAATGTTTAAGCTATATCTGCATAAAAGCCAGAAAAACACCGCTACCGGAAGCAAGATAAACATAACATATATATATTTAAGAAAAGATGACCGTACCATAAGAAAATATTTTATCATATAGAGATATAAATAGAAATATGAATAAAAAACCGCAGATTGCATTATACAACCTGCGGCTCTGCTATTAGCAGGTTGCTGAAAAACTCACTTTTTGTCATGCCGGACTCAGATCTCGTTTTGACCCGCCAACGCTTTGTGGAGGGCGGTATCCAGTGTCGTTAGAATTGCTGCTAAAACAAGCACTTTGTTTTTGCAGGAACAAATTAAATAACAGAAACAACGAAATATTGAGTTTTTCAGCAGCCTGTTAGACATATTTCGCTGTTGAAGTATGATAAAAGCGGAATTGCTTTCAGTATTTTAAGGTTTAAATGAAGACGGGATTCTCTTTCAAGTGAAGTATCCATCTATCTACTTTTTCTTCGCCGGCTTATCTAACGGTGTATTTTTATCTTTTGGCTTGGGTGTTTTAACCGAATTAATGTTAATCTCTTTATCAATGCTTGGCACAAGCGCCTTTATAAAAGCATTCCCCAGAACACCCCAAATAGTGTCAAAAGTACTCGTCTTCGGATTTTTAAAATCACCTTCTATTCTTATCTTGGTCGCTAACTGGAGTTATAATCAAAAGATGTGTATGAAGTAAAACAGCGACGTATCCTGTATAATAAGTTTTACGAGAACAAAATTATAAGGAGGAACGTCGCTAT
>MFGV01000039.1 GCA_001778375.1 Candidatus Firestonebacteria bacterium RIFOXYD2_FULL_39_29 | reverse complement strand
ATTTGCTTAAACAGGTAATAATCGTTTTTCTCAGGGTATATACAGGTTTTTATAGGGCTATTTATTATAGTTGCGGAATCGCTGAGATAAAGCAATTTTCGTAATCCCTCAGTTATGGGGGTAATTACAATCGATGTAGTTGCCCCATTTCCGCCTGAGGCGGATCTGCCTCAGGCATGACATTGGGCGCTTTAAAAATGCCTGATAAATCAGGCAACTACATTGTAATGTGACCCGAAACTGAGGGATTCCCAATTTTCTCAATTGGGCTTTTACTTTTATGGACTTTATATGACGTTTACAATATAAGTATTTTTGATTGGAAAGAAGGATCACTGCAGAAGGTGTTTCTATTTATCTGGGTTTATTCCCTCTGTATCCGCTTCTGGGTTTGCCATAAAAGGATTTCTCGCCAAAATGTCCGGGGCGTCTTTCAGTGTTAGAACCTGCATAAGGTTTTCTTTCCGGTCTTCCGGAAGAGAAGTTTTTGTTGAAAGACCGGCTCTCTGTATTAGAACCGGCGTAAGGTCTTCTTTGAGGTCTTTCTGAAGCTGAGTAAGTCCGGCCATCTGTATTACCTGCGTAAGGTCTTCTTTCAGATCTTCCGGAAGAAGAGTCCCTGTTAAAAGGACGCCTTTCGCTATCAGTTTTGCTGTGAAAAGCTTTTGCCTCGTAAGGTCTTTTTTCCCAATGGTTGGATTTCTTCCAGCTGCTTTTTCTTCCAAAATTACTTTCGTTCTTATTGCGGGAGTCGTCTCTGTCGTAAGGTTTTCTGCTTCCAAAACCGGTATCCCTGCCGTGGTACGGCTTGCGTTCGTGAAACGGGCGGCTTTTACTATGGAACGGGCGCCTCTCCTCGAAAGTATTTAATTTTTCTCTGCCTTCGTTATGCTCGTATTTGTTGCCAAAATTCTCGTCTCTTCTACCTTCGATAGGACGGGAAGGTTTGCCGTGAAATGTTCTATTGTCAGAGCGCGGAGGTCTCTCTCTGAAAGATGAAGGTCTCTTCTCAAAACGGTCAGACTTTTTCCAGCCCTCATTTCTTTCAAATCTATTTCCGGACGGTGGTTTTGAATTGTTTCTATTAAAGGGCTTAGGTGAATAATCCGGTCTATGTGAAGAGAAATGCTCTTTCTTTACAGGGTTGTCTTTCCGTATTGCTTCACTGCTGGAAGTTTTGATTTCTTGAGCCGGTGCCGGTATGGAATGGTGGACGGGCTTTTGAATCTGCTCTACTATCTTGGCTTCAGGCATTACCTTGTTTGTGTCCAAGTAAACTCTGTTTACCGGTTTGGAATCTTTAACAGATTTTCCGTGATGTTCGGTTTTTCCGATAAAAGGCTTGCTTTCGTAATCTTTCCAGGATTTAGTATTGTACCTGTTCTTTGATACTCTTTTAGCTTTGTGAGAAGAGCTGTCAGCTGCTGTCAATGAATGACTTTTTGCGGCTAATCCTCTGATATTCGCAGGTTTGTGAGAAACCCCGCGCGCCGCTTTACCCGGTGCTCTATGCTCGGAACCAAATTTCAAGGCAGGAACATTAGGATGAACTGAAACCGGAATTTTTGCTCTCATGATTTTTTCTATATTTTTAACATCCTCGCCCTGTTCCGGAGAGGCGATAGTTATAGCATGACCTTTTTTTCCTGCTCTTCCGGTGCGTCCTATTCGGTGAACGTAATTTTCAGGATCCTCGGGAATATCAAAGTTAACAACAAGCTCAATACCTGTAACATCAATCCCCCTGGATGCAATATCCGTAGCTGTGAGTATTCTGTATCTGCCGGCTTTAAAGCGGTCAAGGGCTTCTTTTCTTTGAGACTGGCTTCTGTCAGAATGAATTTCTGCCGCTTTATGCTCCAATTCTTTGAGAAGTTTGGTAACCTTGCTTGCGCCGCGTTTTGTGCGGGTAAAAATTAGAACCGGCCCGGTATACTGCTTTAAAAGTTCCCCGAGTAGTTTCCCTTTATGTTCTCTTTTTACAATGAAAAGCTCCTGGGTAACGGTCTCCGCAACAGTGCCTGACGGGGCGACTTCTATATGTGTAGGATTCTTCATATAATTTGCCGCAATATCTATAACTCCCTCAGGAATTGTCGCTGAAAAAAGCATAGTATGTCTTTCTTTTGGAATACGTCTTAATATAATTTCAATCTGGGGAAGGAAGCCCATATCAAGCATTCTGTCGGCTTCATCCAGTATCAGCATGTTAAACTCAGTAAGGTTTATTAGGTTTCTGTTTAACAGGTCATTTAACCTTCCGGGAGTGGCGACCAATATGGCAGGTTCTTTCTTCAGCTCTTTGATCTGAGAAAATATTGAAACCCCTCCAATAAGTACTGCGGTCTTGAAACCAAAAGCAGGTGTGAGCTTTACGAGGGTTTCGTTTACTTGAATAGCCAGCTCTCTTGTAGGTACGAGTACTAAACCTTTACCTTTATGTATTGAAAGCTGCTGTATCATCGGTATTCCAAACGCCAGAGTCTTACCTGTGCCTGTTTGAGCTACTCCTATAATGTCTTTTCCTGCGACTGCTGCAGGAATAGCTTTTCTTTGAATAGGAGTAGGCGTGACAAATCCAAGCTTGTCAAGAAGTTCCAGAATTTTAATATCAATTCCAAGATTATGAAAGGTGAAGTTTTCTGAAGTCATTAAGAATATTATAACCTATTAAAAGCATCAGGTATATAGCAAAATGCATGAATGCATGAATGTGAAATGTGTAAAATATGCTTAAGTTTAGGTATTTTAAATTAACTTCAAAAAACGTATGTCTTGTGGTATATTAATCTTATGTCGACTAAAGTAGAAATATTAAAAAGAATAAAATCAGGGATTCCCGGTTTAGATGAGATGTGTGATGGGGGATTCATTCAAGGTACAATTACACTTGTTGCCGGGCATTTTGGAACAGATAAAAAGTTGTTTGGACTTCAATACTTAAAAGAAGGCTTAAATAATGGAGAAAAATGTATTTACATTTCATTTGTGGAAAATCCTTTAAGTACATTAAAATTCTACGCTATTTTAAAAACAGACTGGGAATCATATATAAATAAAGGAAGTTTGATTGTATTTCCTGCGAATATATTCAAGATAGATACTTTACTTGTTTCATTGAAAAAGGTATTTAGCAGAGAAAAAATAATGAGGGTGTTCATTGATGAAATGCCGGTGTCATTTGTAAAGAGAATTAAGATATCTGAAAAAATAAATAAGATATTTAAAACCCTAAAAAAATACGGAATAAGTACGTTTTTTACTGCGACAATTTCAAAAAAAGAAGAGGCTTTATTCTCGGGAAATATACCTTTCTTAAAATTAATAGATAATATTATGATTTTGCGTGGTCTGGAGTTAACAACATTGAAAGTAAAAGAAAGTGTTATTGATACAAAAACAAAAGAAATTAGAATGACAAAAGAAGGATTGGGGCTTTGTGATACAAGAAATGAGTCTGATAAAATAAAGATTCCTAATGTTATTTCAACTGCCGATTTAGCTTATCATATTGCTCAATTTTCTCCGGAAGAGGAGAGGATGAATAAGATTGTAAAAGAGTTTGAACTGAAGAATCCAAATATAAATGTTAACAGAGTAGAAAGCGACAAACAAACAGATATTCGGGAATTTTATGTTAATTCTAAGTTTAATTTTGAGGGCATTTTGAGAAAATATATGGCTAAGCAGGATATTACTTTAGGCCTCGTTTGCTTGCCTTACAATAAAGTATATGAGTATGCCAGTCAGGGTTTGTTGATGAATTTAGATAGTTTTATCAAAACAACTGATTATTTGGAAGAATCTATAGAGTCGTGTTCGTTTAATAACAAGATATACGGAGTTCCTTTTACAGTAGGTTGTAGAGGCATGATGTATAGAAAAGATTTGCTTGAGAAGTATAAAATTAAAGTTCCGGAGACCTGGGATGAATTAATGGACGCCGCGCAATATATTTTAGATAAGGAAAACGATCCTGCGCTTACAGGTGTGTCTTATCAATTGGAAGGAAAAGCAGAAATAGTAAGTATGCTTTTGGGATTTGTTTGGGGTAATAACGGGGATATATTTGACAGCAAAAGCAATATTATTACCGATAAGAAAATTATATCTGCGCTTAAATACATGAAAAAAGTAATATTTACGTATAAGGTAATTCCCGAAGATGATAGATTTTTTCCTACAAAAGATGCTGAAAATTTTTATTTAAAAAAGAGTATATTTTTAATGGCAAGAACTGATCTTGTTGAGATTGCATTCGGCTGGGATAAAACACCGCTGGGGAATAATATGGATTCTATAAAAGGAAATGTATGGGTAGCTCCCATGCCAAAAATGGAAAAAAGCAGCAAAAGGTGTGGTTTGGCATATGGCAGCGCATTATGTATACCTAAAAATACAAAAAGCCCCAAATCCGCTATTTTGTTTTTAGAATATTTAATAAGTGAGGAAATTTCAAAAAAAATTGCATTAATAAATTGGCCTTTTCCTCCCAGGATTTCATTGTGGGAAGATAAGGAAATACTGAGTAAAAGACCCTACTATACTTCCGCAGAGAAAATATTAAAGGATTGCAGAGGTATTAATAAAGAAATTATAAACTGTCCGGAAATAAAATATTTGATTAAAGAAAAAACATTGCAGATAATGTATGAAAATAAGAAACCCGAAGAAGAATGGATAACTTTATCTAAAAATATAAAAGAATTATTAAGAAGGCACTCTATATACAGAAAAACAGTGGAGAGAGTTGTGAGTTATACGGAAAAAAAATATCGCAATAAAGAATTCTATGAGGGCCTTTTAGCGGAGATGAAATTAAGTCCGCATTATTTGCAGAGGATATTTAAGGTGGAGACCGGCATGACAATATTAGATTATTTATTGGAAATTAGGATGGAAAAAGCTAAGGAGTTGTTAAAAAATGTAAAATATAATATTAGCGATGTAGCGCAAAAAGTTGGTTATTCGGATTTTGCCTATTTCTGTAAAATGTTTAAAAAATATACAAAATATACTCCCACGGAATACAGAACAAAATATTAAGCTATTCACCTGTAATTCCCGCCAAAATCAATAATCCTTAAGTTCGCTATATGATTAAATGCAATATAATCTATATGTTATCCGGGAACGGGATGTCAGTGGTACTATTGTTATATAAATAAACTGTTTCGTCCACTTGAAAAAAAGAGGAAATGATATAGACTAACATATAGGAGATTTGATTATGAAAAAAATAATAAATCGGCTATCAAGAAAAGGCTTTAAAAGAATAGGAATATTATCGTTTAACAGTGGCAGAAAACTTAGAGGGATATTATGAAAATACTCTCTGTTCTTTGTTAAAATTTTAGGCAGAAATCTTGAAAGAATCGTGTAATTTGGCATACTTTTTGAAATCAACAGGATGATTAGAGATCCAGTT
>MFGV01000038.1 GCA_001778375.1 Candidatus Firestonebacteria bacterium RIFOXYD2_FULL_39_29 | reverse complement strand
TCTTCTGCTCAATTTCATTCGACTTTACTCAGAGCATTCTTTTGAAGCATATGCCGGACTGGAACTTTGCGTCTCTTGATTACTCAAGATTTGCCCTTTCGGATATTTCTAATTTGATTAAGTATACAAATAAGCATATATTCTGTCAATATGAGTATTTTATCACTTAATTGTCTTTTATGTACACTTTTATGTGCAATATGCTCTAATATAAGGATTGCTTTTTTAAACCAGGAATATACAGGTATGAATTTCATTTTTTGCATGTCAACCAATAATATGTCATCTACATAAAAGCTCGGATTGCAGCATTTTACTTATATCTGTATTCGCTAGGCGTGTATCCGGTAAAACTTTTGAATGTTTTACAAAACCAAGGGACATCATTGTATCCTGACTTTTTTGCAGTTTCATTAATATTAATATTTTCTTGTTTTAACATTTTTTTTGCTTTTTCAATCCTTATTTCTATCAAATAGTTAAAAATAGGCATTCCTATCTCCATCTTAAATATTTTTTCCATATATCTTTGACTTAATCCGGCTCTTTTTGAAATATCATTCAAAGTAATTTGTTTGTAATAATTCTTTTCCAAATAATTAACTATTTCTTCAACAACTTTGCTATATATGCTCTTTCTATTTATCAGCCTTTTTAAATCTTTATTTAATAATTTAAATGTATTTTCTATGTCCGCTTTATTATTTAGAACCTTAAATATTTTTTCACTTATTAATATTGCTACAGAGTTGTAATACTTGACATCTTGATAAGGATTAAATGACGTTTTCAATATCTTTTCTGTCTGCAGACAATATGGTCTTACAGATAACACTTCCTTATCTTTCCATAACTGTTTTACTGAAGCAAAAGGCCAGGCACTGTCAAGCTCCCTCTTTTTATGATTTTCCAAATTTGTATAATATTTTAAAAATGAACCTGCAGATTTAAGATCTTTTGTATTTTTTGGTATACATAACGCACTACCATATAAAACACTGTATCTTTTTTCGCCTTTTGCCATTCTGGGCAATGGAGCTATTCCTACTTTATTTCTAACCGGGGAATTTACTTGCCAACGAAGAATCTGCATTACGTCAGGAGTAAATATTAAAAATACTGTTTCTCCGTTTAAAAATTTATTCATGCTATTTGAAGATATATTTTGAGTATTTTCAGGGTTGATTTTGTATTTGTTTATTATATGTTTCATAAATTTTATGGATTCAATCATTTTACTGTTATTTATATTTATATTCCCGTTGGTATCATAAATATCTGTTTCATTACCCCAGGCAAATTCTAAGAAGATATCCGTTAATTCCTTTATATTGTACCACCAAAAAGATAAACCGCACAATGTGGGATTATTTTCTTTGCTCAAAATATAATCCGCTGCCTTTAATAAATCATCCATTGTTTCAGGAACTTCTAAATTATATTTTTCCAGGAAGTCCTTTCTATATACCAGACATCTACTATACACATCTACAGGAACACCATATATTGCGTTATTATATATACATGCTTTAACGGCTTCCTCATAATAAATGTTTGTATCAATGTAATCTCCCAAATTAGCAAGTAGTCCTTCAGATGCAAGTTTATATACACCTTCAAAAGGTAATGCGATAATACCTAAAGGAATACTTTGAGGCTTAATAAACCTTCTCATTTTTTCTACGGGATATTCTATTATTTTATCCATATTAAAAGAATCCATTTCCTTAGTTCTGTAAACCGTAATCTCGGGATGAATCTGCTCAAATGCTTTCATTGTTTCTTTCATGTATCTTTCGCCGTAAATACCATCCATAAACCAAATATGATAACTAACTTCCGAGGAAATAGGAGCATTCAGTTTCACACTATTTTCATCCTCAAATATGCTTTTTACTTCCAATCCCTTATTATTAATATTCAGTTTATGAACTCTTGTATCACAAAAGGTACCTTTTGCTTTTAATACACTTATCAATTTTACAATATTTCCGCCTTTTCTTGCCTGCTGCAACGCCAAGATGCTATCCGCAATTTTTGGCAATGGAGAACCAACAAGTCCAAAATACTCCCCTTCTTTTGAAATAGCAGCAGTAAATATCGTTGTAGAAACTTTTTGTTTTATCATATAAAACATTTCATCTATTTCTTGAACGACTTGTGTTCCTTCAAAAACACATGAGACTTCATCTATGAATATCCTGTTAATTTGCACTTTACTAAATATTTCTTCTAATTTAGGAATTAACTGACCTATATCAGACATTTTCGAAGTCATTAATACTAAATTCTTATTTTTTACATATTTTTTCCAATCCATCGTTAAAATATCATAATATTTTAGTATTTCTTCCGGATTTTCCTGTAAAGAAATATACATACATTTTTCTTTCATTTTCAACCCTTGCTTAATAAATTGCAATCCAAACAAAGTTTTTCCCGTCCCGGAATGACCTGCGACAAGAGTAGTGGTCCCTTTTATTATTCCCCCATAAAACATATCATCCAAACCGGGAATTCCTGATTTTATTCTTTTTAGTCTTTTGTCTGCCATAGTATTTAGAGTATAACAAAATTATTGGATTTTAGGAAGAGCCTATAATAGAGGCGCAGAGGTTCGGATGCTCAGAGGCGCAGCAAATAATAAATAGCGAACCAGGGGCGGGGGATAAACAGGCATTGAGGATAAGAAGTTTAGAGGGTTTGAGGGTTAGAAAAAATGGTTTTTGGAAGGCTGAAGGCGGAAGACGTACATATCACAACTGATAAATGCTTTTTTGTTGAGGGTAACGGGTTACGAATAAATATTTCGCGTAACCCGTTACCATTTTTACCAATATTTTTATATTACTTCGGTAATGTAAGCTCTGTTTTGTCGGTGTAATCCAGCTTGCAGCGCAGGATCCTGTGGGTGAACATATCTGAAATTAACAGGTAATTTTTCCACACGGCTACCCCATAAGGGGAAGAAAGCGGGATTTCCGGATTTTTTACTATCTTGGTTCCGGGAATTACTTCGTCGTTGCCTCCGCCTTTGTTATCTTCATTGCCGTAAGCGCCTATTCTTGTAATTATATTTCCGGCTGTGTCCACGGCCAATACATTGAAAACTTCCTGATCATGAAGCCAGATCAAATTATCGGCGTCTATCATAAACTCGGCGGCCGGACATTCCCCACCGCAGGTATAACTGCTTGTGCCGGAATTTCCCGGAACCGTCCAGATATGACCTGTTTTATCTCTTATCCCGCCGGTTGGGGAAAATTTCATCAGTTTATTGTACATGGTAAACTTTAAATTATCCAGTTTCGCCGCGCGTCTTTTGTGCGCCCCGTGACATGTTCCGGTCTCTATCGTATAAATATTACCGTCCCGGTCCAATTTAACGTCATTTGGTCCCTGAAGTTTTACAATACTGTTTTTCTTTAATATCCCGTCAGCACCATAGACATCAATACGGCTGAAATTATACTTATCCCCTATGGTGTCCGGATTACCGACCACTTCATTTACAAGCTTTGCATCCTGGGGTTCCGTTATCGCGCAATAAATATCCCCGTTTGCCGCGATATCAATACCTTTTAACTCATTGACATTCTCTATTGAAATAGCTTCAAGAGTTCCGAATTTTGCCCTTTTCCCGTCAGGTGTAAATTTCCAAATTTCTTTTTTCTTTTTTTCATATATCATTGTGTAAAAATTATCCTGTTTATCAACACCGATATAGGCCGTTCCAACTCCCCACCAGCTGAATTTCTTAAAAGCATTTCCATCAACATCGCTTTGAATAAAATACGGCGAAGCATCCCGGATGTACATTCTGCCCTTGCTGTCCACGGTCAAATGGCCAGGAAATTTTAACGTTTTATTATCTACTCCATTTATTATCTTTTTCTCAAATTTACTTCCGGTATCCGTAACGCGGATCAAAGTATCCTGACCGTCAACAGCCCATATTATGCTTGCTTCCTGGTCAACCGCTATTTTTCTTGCCGCGCCGGAAAGCTCTATTTCCTGAACAACTTTCAGATCTTTCCAGGTGTTAAATTTCAGAAGCTTGGAAACTCCTTTTGGCGCTTTAATGTTGGCATAAACCGCACCTGTTTTATGATTTGCTGCCAGTGAAACTCCTTCTGCAAATGTTATATCCCCGGTGGTTGTTTTTACCTTATCAAATTTTCCGAGGAGAAATCCGTCTTTCCGGTATATTTTCATGCAATTTTCGGTGGAATCACCCAGCCAGATATTTCCCTCTTTATCTACAGCAATTCCCCACATCGGATCATAATTTCCTTTGTTTCTAAACGCCGGTTCTCCTATCATATAAGAGGCGGAGCCTAACTTTTTTTCACCGTTAAAAGTGAAGGATTTAACGGGATTTTTGCATTTATTGTCAAGATGTCCTATTACTCCAAACATATTATCGGCAATATAGATATCTCCCTCAGGCCCTACTGCCAGGGTCCAGGACCTCATAAATGATCCCTTGTCAACCCAGGGCGGGGTACCTAAATCATCATCCGGCAATCCTTCAGGATCTATCTGCATGATTAATTGATGGCCCGGAACCTGGTCAACATAAAATATTCTCCCGTCAAGTCCGATTACCATTGAAGGACTTCTGACCGAGAACCAATAAAACGCGCTGTGACCTACAGCTCTCGGAACCGGTCTTCCGGACCAATCCACAGCTCCCCAATTAATAGTATCCGCCGGCCAAATAGTCCTGTTTTTCCGGAAAAATTTATCCAAAGCGGCTTTTGATTTATCTAAACTAAAAGGGTAAACCTGTTTTACGAACTTTCCTTCCCTGTCGAAAACCCTCATTGATGACATATGAACGCCGAACTGCTGGACAAGATAAATTTCTCCTTTTTGATTTACGGCAATAGACCCCGGAATCGCCCAATTCGAATTTCCCGTATTACCAAAACCGTCAGGATTCCACAAGGCAAATTTATCAAATTTGGCGTTTATTCCCGCGCCTATCAATGCTTTGCAGGTTGAAGCATCAACTGTTTTACCCGCATCATCTTTTCCGTCCCATAATATTTTCTGAGAGGTAGAACTACCCTCAAACGGTTTTGGTGTTTTTGAAGTTCCTACCATACCGCTTGCTAAATGCCTTACAACCTCCCCTTTGGAATCAACTATCCGGATCGTAACATCCACGGACTTTTTAACCGTAAATTCGATATTGTATCCTTTCTCGACTTTTTTTATGGAAGATGCTGCTATATGTTTTACAGAAATGCCGGAATCATCCCCTGACGGGGAAACTTTTTGTCCCGGAGCACCCCCGGCATTCGCCAAACAAAATATCAGAAAGGCGGCAAAAACAAAATACATTTTTCTTTGCATTATTTCTCCTTTTTTTTCGATTTTAATCTTTCCCGTAAAGCATTAAGAGCAGGCTGGCTATTGGTAAGTCCAAATCTCTTGTCAATAGCGGGCTCTATGATTTTCCTTGCTGATTTTGTTTCCCCTTTTGCTTCAAGCCATAATCCCAGCCATAAACGCCATTCGGGAAACCATAAAGGATACGGCCATAATTCATTCGGCTCCGGCTTTTCATATCCTAAAAACATCCTTGCCAGATTAAGTTCGGTTCCTGCCAGATATTTTCTCATATTTTCTTCAATATCTGCTTTGGTCAGGGATTTCAAATATCCCAGGGAGAACAAAAATGCCTGCAATATGACCACACTTCTTGTCTCATATTCATTAAAACTCCGGCATCTAAATCTGTCGATAAATTCCGAAGCTTTAATATAATTTTGATGCTCTATCTCCCATCTTACGCTGCAGTAAACGCAATACATTTTACCGGAATCCGGCAATTCACTGTTATTTTTCCAATCTGTTTCCCAGATTTTAAACAGTTCATTATTTTGAGATTCGATAATAATATCTGAAACTATAACAATACAACTAATATCAATTTCATTTTTCAACCAATCTTTTGCGCTTTTTACATCATTTGAGGCGAAAAAATATGAAAAAACAAGCTGGCTATGTGAATTGCTTAAATTTTTCTCAGGTCCTAATGCTTTTTTTCGCTCAAATATTTCACGCATAACATTACTGCCTATTCCTTTTAATACTATAAATTGAAATGTTGTCTTGAAAGCATTGCCCTCCAAAAATTCTGGCTGTTTAAATAAATAATCATATTTAAATAATAAATCAAAACGTCCGACAGAAAGTATACTACGCAGTGCTATCCAGTTATGGGAATGCAGCTCCTTTTGTGCCTGTAGAAGTTTTTTGTCATATTCTGTAATTTCGTTAAAAGCTTCTTTCCACCTTCCTGCATTTGACAAACTTCTTACGTAATATTGTTCCAATAAAATAGAACTTAATGCTACAGTACTAAATGCATCGTGAGCGATTTTATAAATTTCTATTCTCAAATTAATATCTTCTTCCCTGCATCCTTTCGGATCAAAATACTTACTTGCACGTATATTGTGCCTGACACTCACTATTTCCGATTTTGCCTGGCTGTCAGGAAACATCTTAAGAACTTCCTTAAATAACTCTATTGCTTTCCTCGGATTTTTGTTTTCAGCTCTTTCTATCTCTATTATTCCTTCCTGCACCAGGGCAAAAGGCTCCATGACGCATCCTCTCATTGATTCAAATATCAATATTGCTTCGTCAATTTTATTAAGTTTAAATAAACATATACCGGATTTTAGAAGCGCCTCTTCCCCTTCTAAACGGTTCTTATTTATATCCGCCATTCTTTTGTACTGCATAAGCGCTATTTCATAACTTTTATGCTGCATTAATTCATCGGCAAGCCGCATGGCTGGAAGATTGAGACCCCAAACCTGTTTTTTTAATTTTACAGGCTTTATATGAACCTCTTTTCCCCAGGCGGAAAATCCTATATATTTACCGGAGAAAGGGAATAATTCCCGGTACTTAAAAATCCTGACTCCGTCAAAATAGCCATATATCCATTTTTCATCGCATTCTATCTCTATCTTATGAATTTTCCCTTTTTGCCATTTAATATCCGTTTTCGCCAGGACATCTTCCCCGTTCCTTATAAATTTAGTAACTGTATTTGCTTCCGCCCCCACCTGGAAAAAATATCCGTTATAAACATTTTCACCTTCAGCTTCTTTGGGATTGAGAGCAGGCGCGCGACCTATTATTGAAAGTTCTCCTGCTTTTTCATCGTTAATATAACCCTCACAGGAAAAACTGAATCCTCCCGTAACTTCAGTTTTCCACAGTAATATATTCTCATTATTTCCTTCCGTTACCCAGTCTTCACCTGTGAATTTCCACTCCCCGGTCAGGGTCACCCATTCTTCGGGAATTAGTTTATGCGCTTTTTCTCCAAAATCAATTACTTCCCATTCCCTTTCATTCAGTATAAAATGACTTAGCGTGTCAGAAAAGTATTTAGCGGACTGCCTTTTCACAGGGTCTTTTTCCAGCGCTAATTTACAAAGCCGGGATAAAGTAGGATCTATCCCTGCCTCCGGTAAAACTGCTTCAGGAGTAATTGCTTCTTCATTTATTATTGCATTCACCGTCTCCCTCACTGTTTCCCGTTCAAACGGCAGTTTATCTGTTAATATCTGATACAGAATAACCCCCAAAGCATATATATCCGTAGCTGTAGTTTTTTCGTTAGTTTCATCTTGAAAACTTTCCGGAGTATTGTAAACCGGGGAGCCTATTATTAATTTTGCATCAGTTTTTCCGCCGGTACTGCCGCCATAGGAGGAAGTTTTACTTCCGGAACCCACACCCCAATCTATTACGGTAACCTCTCCAAACTCTCCCACCATAATATTATTCGGGGTTAGATCCCCGTGGACAACCTTCCGTGTATGCGCAAAAGCCACCGTTTCTGCCACATGCTGTAATATCTCGAGCAGCCTGTTCTGGCTGAATTTGCGCAATATATCCGCGTCGCCTTTTTTCCTTAATTCAAGTATATCGGAAAGTAATTTTCCTTTTAAAGCTTTCATGGTGTAATAAAGTCTTCCATCAGCATCCTTCCCCATACTGTATATTGATACAACCCCGGGGTGCTCCAAAGAGGCGGGAATCTTAGCTTCCTTCTCAAAAACCTTCAACTGTTCTTCGGTAAGATACGGCGAAAGCGGGCGCTTTAAAGCTATCTCCCTGTCAAGTTCGGGCTGATTAACCAGTAATACTTCCCCGCTGGTACCGTGGCCTAAATGCCTGATAACTCTATACCCGTCTATTTTTTCGATTATACTGTGTATTTTTTCAACATCAACAGGTACCGGTTTGATGGCTTTCAAGGATTTTTTCCCTTTTACTATTTCAATCGACCCCGTTTTATTTCTGTCAATATATGTCCCTCTCTGATGTTTTCCCCCTACATGATTCAGCTCGTTAACAAAAGAAGAAAGTACCGTACAATTCCGGCCTTTCTCTTTTGCTTTATACAAAGCCTCGTCCGCTCTTAAAAATATGGTCTGCGCATCCCCGGAATTATCCGGATAACTGGAAACGCCCAGGGAAACTGTTACTTTATATTTTTTTATTACAGGGGATTCTTCCACGGTTTTTCTGATCTTTTCCGCAATACCCGACGCTACTCTGCCTATCGTACCGGGAAGGAGCATTTCAAACTCATCCCCGCCGAATCTGGCTATTATATCCGAAATCCGGAGTGTATTTCTTAAAATATCGGCAACTTCAATAATGCACTTATTACCCGCTTCATGTCCTTTTGTGTCATTTAAAATCTTGAACCTGTCAATATCCATTATGATTAAAGAAACCGGCAGTCCCGAACGCTTGCTTTGTCTTACCGCCTGTTCCGCTTCCATCTGAAAATGACGGTGACTGAATAATTTTGTCAAGGGATCAGTTATCGCGGACTGGTAAAGGAGGGAGTGTTCTATCATTGCGGCAGCCTGGCCGCAAAGCATCTCTAAAATCTTCTGATCCTGGCGGCTTAAATCCTTTTTTGATTTTTTAGAATCAACATATAGCGCCCCGAGTATACCCCGGCTGGCAGTCAGGGGAATACAATATATTACCCCTGTATCATTGTCGGGAACCTTTTTTACTTTTTCCTTCATTTGATGCACAAATACTGGTTTTCCCGCCTGCACCACCTGAAGGGCCACATCCTGAATGTATTTTGTAAACTCTTCTGAGTTATTAATACAGGCTTTCGGCCAGAAAGCTCTGACCCTTAATCCTTTTTTTTCCGCCAAAAAAATGACCCCGCGGTCAAAACCAAACTTTTCCACTATCTCTTTTGTGATCCTTAAGAGAAGACTTTCTTCGTTTTGCTCCAATTGCCACAACCGTGTAATCTTAAGGATGTCATCCCAATGATCGGAGGAGGATATATCATCAATATTTTTAACGTCGATTTTCTTCATTTACCTAAATTTTACTAGTTTTCCGGTAAAAATACAACTGTTTAAAAACCCAGCAGAAAACATGCATCTTAGGCGGAGAAGATTAAGTGATATGCTTAAAAGCTTTTTCGGCTCCGAGAGGTGTGGCCGGTTATTTTCGGATTGTACTCTGAGCAAAATCCAGAATTGCAATCTTTTGAACGGGAACTTTAATTTTTATACCATTCCAGTTAAAGGTCAATCCTTCCTCAAGATTGGGGTTTGAAACCGCTATTAAGCTTTTCCCGTCAGTATCTTCGAAGCGGCTGATCTCAACCCGGGAAGTTTTTGGAATTGCTCTTAAGTCAAGATTTTTAGTGTCCATATAAACCGGCCGCCGGCCCCACCAATTCACACGATGTCTTTCTGAAAGAATTTCATTAATAACAGGATTTTTACCCCAACCGTCAAGCCCCGAATACCAATCAATTTTGGCTCCAAGCAAAAAAGCCAGCCTTTCGGTACCGTACTCGCAGGGAGCGTTCTCCCTGCAGTATAAATCATACCCGTCAACACCTTTCCAGTAATGAGTGTTTCCCCAAAAAAGGTGATCGTTATTCGACGGACCTTCATAAATTATCCGGTCGCCTAAAAGATACCGGCCAAAACGGGGGAAAGTTGTAAGCGGCCAATCTTTAGCCTGTTTAAAGGGAGCCCCGCAGCGGTCACCACCGGTTAAACATCCGCTCACCAAACCGGGTGCAGGATATATATCAACCAAACCTTCAATCAGTGTTTCTTCGGGAATTGTACCATTCTTAAATAACTCCAGAATTGCAGCGGGATCTCCCCAATTTGTCCGGCCAAGAGTATCCAAATAAAAAGAGTTGGCATTGTAATTCCTGTTAGCGGAAAGCCAGCCGGTCAGCCAGGCAACTCCTTCCGGAGTATCAAGAAATATTTTACTGCTAAAATCAGGAATTAACACAAAAGGCGCGCAATAATATCCTGCATGATATCCGGACTGCACAACACTTTTGACAAAATCCGGCAGCGCCGGCTGATATCTTTCATGCATTGTATAGTTCATTTTACAGCAGTCTCCCGCATACGTGCTCATCTGCCCCCACATTAAAAGCCAGGGGAAAGTAGATTTTGCTTCATCCCAATTTTTAGAAAGAGCCGCAATATTAAAATCGGTGAGGTTTTGAAGCTGTACATTAAATATTCCTTCACTTTGCCACATCCAATCAGGATACCTTACGGTCACAACCGACTTCAGCCAGGTTTTATAAAGATCCAATGCCAGCTGCCAGGGAACTTGACCCGTGTCAACATTTCCTTTCACGGTCGCAATCAGTGCTTTAAAAGTTTTTGTACTGCCTGCTGCAATTTTTTCAAACTGATACCTTAGAACCTGTCTTTGAGCGGCATACTGGGGAATAACACTTTTTGGCGGCCAATTAACAGCCGCAACAATCCTGGCGCTATGTGAATCTGCCATCACTACAAGCGGAGCAAATGCTGTGGCAGGATATTCCATTCCCATCCATAACCAGTCAGTATCGCGATTAGAAGCTTTTTCACTTTGACCCAGAATGTACGGATAATAGTAAATATCATCGGAAATATCGGCATCCAGGGGGGATCTTTTTGTCTGGTAGGGAAAATTTATATCGGTTAAATTTATTTTCGCCTGAATTTCCAGACTCCACTGTGAATTGCCCAAATCGGTAATTGTAGCTTTAAGCCGCACATCTTCTACAGACCACTTTGTGGAACTAATTTGCGTATAATCAGCGTTAGAATAGTTATACCTGACAGTAGAAGGATCATTAGTTACATAAAATTCAGGTGGAACAGTTTCGACCGCAAATACAGGACATACTATTCCCAATAATATTACTGTAAAAGCAACTGCCAATCCTTTAAGCACCGTTAATTCCTTTTTTGCAATTGCATTATTTTGATAAAGGCATTAGATTTATTTTAATTTTACCACAAAGGCTTTAAAATGCAAGAGAAAAGAAGATTAAAAAACAGACGCTGGATTCCGTGTCTGAGCACGGATGACAAGAGCAGTGTTATTTTTACTTTTACTTTATGAACCTCTGCGGACTTATCCTCCTAAAGGATTGGCGGACAGGCGTCCGGAGTTTCGGCGAGTGGAATTCAATTTATCCCGCTTTATGATATATTTCCTATCGGGAAAAGCTTTGCTTATTATTCATGCCGCATTTCCGCCTCAGGCGGACAAAAACCCGCCAAGCTTAAGGGCGGGTCCGCCAAAGTCGAGATCTCGTCAGAAACTCTGACGGACATCCACGGAGTTACCTCCGTGGTTTTCTGCGGCATACTCGCCATAAAATGCTGATGCGATTGCACCAATTTGAAGTATAGTCTAAAAGCCGGGGTTTTTGTATGATTTGTATCAACCGGGCGGTAACTTTATTACTTTGAAAGTTCTTTCAGTAGTTTCTCGGCGTCTTTTCTGTCATAAAGGTAGTAGTTGGCGGGAAGGGCCGGATTTTTCATATCCATCACTGTATTTAATAACTCCACAGCCTCTTTCTTTTTTCCCTGATTCTTATATATTATCGCAAGGTCTATGTACGGCATTGATATTAAAGGATCCGCTTTTATTACTTCGTTAAGAAGTTCTATTGCTTTTTCGGTATTGCCCCCGAATAAACCCGGGACCTGATAATAATAATTTGCCAGCGCTACTTTGGCAATAGGATGCTTTGGATTTAATTCCAGCGTCCTTTCAAACTCTCTCTTGATCTCCCCCGCCGAGCCCAGAGCATTAAAAATTCCTTTAAGCTGAGCGCATCTTCCGAGACCCGCTCCGTAATAAAAATGCGCGTCGGCGCTTTTATCATCTAACTTGAGCGCTTTTTTTGCGTACTCCGTCCCTTTTTCGTAAGTCGTCCTTCTATCATCCTCTTTTGTCAGGCCTTCACCGGAAAACAGGTAATACCTGGATAGAAGAACGAGCGCCTTAACATTTTCCGGTTCGGCACTGAGAATTTGTCCTGCTATTTCTTCTGCTTTAACGGCGTTCTCTTTATCCAGATGCCGGCTCTCAAATAATTCGAGCCCTCTCGTATAAAGAGCACCCGGATCTTCAGCTGCAACAGAAACAAAACCTGTTAATAAAACCAGAATGAAACTTTTTATCATACACTCACTTTTTGTTTTTTAATCTTTTCTTCAACAGCGTTTGCCAGCTCGCCGACAGTTTTCATCTTCCATACCGTCCGGTCGCTTAAGATATCTATCTTAAACTTGTCCTCGATAGCCATTTGTATCTCGACCATGTCCAGATAGTCCGCACCCAGATCCGCAGTGATCCTGGTCTCCGGCTTGATCTCTTTATTTTTTATATCAATAGTTTTCGATATGATAAGTTTCAAATCGTCAATCATCAAACCCTCCCGTAAACCGGCAATGCAGGTTATAAAAAGCTAAACTACTTTGTTATTCCTTTTGTGGAATTTTTCTTTAACATTTTCAATGATATCAAACACCACGGGTATAAGGAAAAGCGTAAGCAGCGTAGAGCTGAACAACCCGCCTACTACGGCAATACCAAGCGGTATTTGCATCTCCATACCTTCCTGGATTCCAAGAGCCAGAGGAAGAAGCGCAAAAAGAGTTGCAAGCGCCGTGATTAAGATAGGACGTAATCTGGTAGTCGCCGCGTCTATGATCGCTTTTTTCCTGTCCGTCTCTTCTTTTGTTCTCTTAATGATAAAGTCTATTAGAACAATGGCGTTTGTTGCCACAATTCCGACAAGCATGATAAATCCAATGAAAACCGTAACTCCCAGCGCAGTTTTAGTTATATATAACGCCACCATCGAACCGATAAAGGCAAACGGCACTGATAACAATATAGTAAACGGGTGGATCAAGGATTCATACAGGGACGCCAGGATCATGTAGACCAGGAGTATTGCGACAAACAACGCAATTATCAACATAGAAAATGACTCCTGCTTGTCTTGTTCCTGACCGCTTAACTGATAAAAATATCCTTCAGGGAGTTTTAATTCTTTCAATTCCTTTTTTACGTCAATAACAATATCAGAAAGTATCCTTTCAGAGATATCACCACCGACTGTTACAATCCTTTTTGCATCCTCACGGTCAATTTGCGCCGGACTTTCCGTGTAAGAAACATCAACAACGTCTTTCAAAGGGAAAGAAAAACCGGCAGGGGAGTTAACCGGGATATCCAGTATCTCATTTATTGACTTTCTGTCTTTTTCTTTAAGCCGAATCCGGATCTCAACTTCTTCCCCCGCTTCTCTGAAATAGGAAGGCACAATACCGTCTATAGCTGTTTTCATCTCCGCATTTATCTGGGAAACAGACATGCCGTACCTAGCAAGCTTTTCATTGTTATACTTAATAGTGAACTCAGGAAGGCCTTCTTCCATACTTGAGGTCACGCCTTTCAGACCCTTAATTTCTTTCAGTCTATTGGCAAGATCATCTCCTATTTTTTTAAGCATTGCAATATCCGTGCCATAAACTTTCACCTCAACAGGTTTACCGGAACCAAACAGCTGGGACCCTGCGCCGCCCAGGATTATCTTAGCTCCTTTATTTTCCTTTTGTATCTGATCTACCACCTCGTAAAGTTTGGCATCTGTAGTTACTCTTGCTTTACCTTTTTTAAGATTAAGAAACATGGTGCCTCGGTGCAGTCCCGCGCCGCCTGACATGGCAGCCGTCATCGACGAAAGTTTGCTCACTCCTCCGTTAGCCATCATTACATCCATATCGGGAACTCTTTCTTTGAACGCCTGTTCCACCCTTATCTCCAGTTTTTGCGTAGCATCAAAAGAAGACCCCTTCGGCAGCATATAAATCAGCTGGTATTTACCGGAGACAAAACCCTTCATATATTCAGTCGGAACTACTTTGAAGAAAAACACTGTAGCAACCAAGCATAATATGGCAATGCCCACTATCCATATTTTCTTATTTAGCGCTCTTGTAAGGAGATTTGAATACACTCCTTTCATCCATTCCTGGAACGCGTAAAGCTTTCTTCCGACATTATAAAAATATTTTCCCGAGCTTTCCAAAATATTGGAAGGCTTGACCATCTTCTGGAATCTTTCCTCCTTTTCTTTCAGGTCTTTCTTAAAGAGTTTTGACGCCAGCATGGGAACAATAGTGAAGGCAACTATTAAAGAACCAAGGAGCGAGAAGAACACGGTGAGACCGAAGTCCTTAAAAAGCTGAACCACGATACCCTGCGCGAAAACCAAAGGCAAAAGCACGACCACGGTAACGATAGTGGACGAAAGTACGGCTATACCGACTTCGCTTGTCCCATCAATCGCCGCAGTAACGGCATCCTTTCCCATCTGCCTGTGCCTGTAAATGTTTTCCATAACAACCACGGAGTCATCAACTAGTCGGCCGAGTGCAATAACCAGACCACCCATGGACATGAAGTTAAAGGTAGAACCGTTCATGTACATCGCTATAAAGGCAACGAAAAGGGAAACAGGGATAGCGATAAGAATAATTACGGTAGGCCAGAACTCGGCCAGGAACAACAGTATAAGAATACCTGCCAGAAGAGCACCGTCCCTGGCACTTATAACGAGCGAATTTATGGAATCCGTTATCATCTCGGAGGTATCCAGCGCAAAAGTAAATTTTATGTCTGCCGGCAGTTCTTCCTTCATCTTTGGAATTAACTTCCGGAGTCTTTTTGCCACCTCAACTGTATTGGCATCGGTCTGTTTTTGAACTAAAACACTGATAGACGGCACACCGTTAACCCGGCCCAAACTTGTTTCTTCGGAAAGGGTATCTTTTACCTCCGCCACATTTTTCAGATATATAGGAACCCCGCCCTTAACGCCGACTATAAGGTTCTCTATCTGCTCAATATTCTTAAATTCTCCAAGGCCTCTTACTAAAAACTGTTTTTCCCCGGATTCTTTAACACTGCCTGCTGAAACATTGATATTTTCAGCGGCTATTTTGTAAACTATCTGATTAATGGAGATACCGTAACTTATAAGTTTTGTTTTATCGGCATTGATCTGTATCTCTCTGGTCCGGCCCCCGAGAGATAACACCTGGGAAACCCCGTCCAATCTCTCAAATTTCGGGATAATCGTGTCATCCACAAGCTTCTGCAGTAACCCCATATCCCTGTTACCCGTAATAGCAATAAACGCCACAGGCATAGTACTCATATCCTGCTTCATTATCATAGGAGTACTCGCGCCATCAGGCAGGAACTTCTTGATACGCTCAATCCTGTCTCTTACCTGATTTGTAGCGTCATCCAGATTAACACCCCAGTTGAACTCCGCATTTATCACGGCAATACCTTCGTAAGAAGATGCTTTTACCCTTTTGATGCCTGTAACGCTTCTTACCGTGGCTTCAAGGGGGCGGGTCAACGATTTTTCAATTTCTGCCGGAGCAACGCCCGGATAATCCGAAATTATCATAAGATTCGGAAAAGTCATCTTCGGCATCAGTTCCTGTTTTAACTGCATTAAACAAACAGCGCCGAGCACCACAATTATAAGCATGAACATAGTGGTGGTAACGGGCCTTCTGACAAATACTTCTGAAATTTTCATTTTTCCCCCAATCCTTTTTGTTTATGCGGAAGCTTACTTATCTGAATTGATGATCTTTACTTTTAGACCATCCTGAAGAACATTGAAGTCGCTCATCGCAATCATTTCACCGGCCGCAAGGCCTTTCTTGATCTCAAGTAACTTTCCGTCATCATAACCGGTCTCCACCACGTGCTTCACTATCACATTGTTCTTTATGGCATAAATAAACTTGTCGTCATTTTTTCTGACAAGCGCCTGCCTTGGAACCGTAACAGCGCCTTTACTTATGCCCGCTACTATATATACTTCCGCAGAAACTCCGGGCTTGATAAGATTTGAAGAATTATCTATCACAACTTCCACTTTACTCGCATGGCTCACGGGATCCGCCTGGGGACTTACATTTTCAACAACCCCCGGAAAAGTACGGCCTGGAAAAGTTTCAAGTACGGCTTCCACTTCCTGTCCTTTCCTTATCCGCCCGATATCCTCTTCTACGACGCTTACCTGGACTTTTAATTTGCTGATGTTACCAACTATCACAAGCGGAGTCGCCATGGCGGTAGAACCCATCGCCGGAGAAATTGTGTTACCGACATCAATAAATCTTTTAAGAACCACGCCGGCAACAGGACTTTTAATGGGGCTTTGGGAAAAGTCATAACCTACTTCATCCCGGTCAATGTACGCTATTACATCGTCTTTCTTCACCGTAGCGCCTTCTTCAACTTCGTACTTTACAATTTTGCCTGAAGCCTTGGAGTAAACATTCGTCTGTTCGTAGGCGGTAATAACACCAATAAGCTTTATCTTATCTTTTACATCCATAATTTTGGCAAGACCGGACTCTATGGAAATACCTTCGCTTTCAAATGTTTGTGCCGCGTTGGCGCCGGCGTCCTTCCTGGCGCAAGCCGTTCCACTGAAAATAATCCCGGCGCTTAACAAAACTAAAACCGATTTATTTCTTAACATTTTCTCCTCCAATTCTTCCTATAGCTTTTATTAGTTTTTCTTTCGCTAATATATAATCATATAACGATTGATAATAACTAATTTCTGTCTGAAGATAGCTTAATTCGGTATCAAGCACATCCAGGTTCGTAGATAACCCCTGCGCATAACGCTCTTTCACCATATTTAAACTTTCTTTTGCCATGCTGATATTTTCCGCCTGCGCAATAATTGTTTTTTCCGTGGCTTCAAGAGTAAGATACGCTCCTTTTACTTCTATATTAATCCCGTCTAAAATCTGGGTTTTCCCTATCTGAGCCTGCTTGAAATTACCTTCGGCTTCTTCATACTTACCGCTCGTTGCAAAGCCGTCAAAAAGAGGAATAGAGATTACGCCTCCCGCATCCCAGCCGTAATACCAGACCGTATCATTCGGCGGAAGCTGAGCGCCCATATTAGCGTTGTAATTTGCTGTTAATGTAATTGAAGGACGGAAACCTGCAGAAGCTATATTTAAAGCTGACCGGCTTATTTTAATTCTCTCTTCCATCTGTTTCAGCTCTATCCTGTTTTCCAGCGCGCTCTTTAAGCAAGCATCGAGGGCAAAGATTTCTTTTTCGTATTTAAACTCGCCTTTTACCGTATATTTATTATTGGTTTCCGCACTAAGCGTATTATTAAAACCCATAAGCGCAAGTTCATAACCATTTTTCGCGCGATTCAACTGCGGTTCAACATTTGCAAGCTGGACTTTAGCGCGCAGGAGTTCAAATTTCGAAGCCAGTCCTGCTTCATATCTCTTCTGCACTACTTCCACATGCGCCTGCAGTGATTTTCTTGTTTCCTCAAGCACCTTCACCATCTGCTCTGACATTACAAGAGAATAAAAACCGCTCTTAACTTCGTAGGTTACATCCTGAATATATTTTGTAAGATCTTTCTCGGCTATATTTTTATTCGCTTCGGCTATTTCAACCGCGCCCTGTATTTTCCCCCAGGTAAACACCGGCCAGGCCAGAGAGAGTTTTGCTACATACATATCTCCGAGCCGGTCTGTGGTGACGGAAGGCATCGCTAAAGGAATGTATTCCCCTGTGGGAATTCCGGCCGCGCTGAGTACCGGCAGCTGATACGTTGAATAAACATAATTTGATAGCGCAGAATTTTTGGTGTAAATCCCGGTTGCCGAAAGCTGCGGGTAAAGCAAGGCTGAAACAGCTGTTAAATTCCCAGTTGCCGCTTTTATTTTTTCTTGGGCTGAAATTATTTTCTGACTGTGTGTCATAGCATATTTAATGCTCTCCTCCAGCGTCAGCTCTTCAGCTATAACTCCGAAACAAAGCAGAATACTTATCAATAATATCTTTTTCATTTGCCGCCTTCCTTTCTTATTGCTTTAGAATTTATTTTTTCCCCGATTTCTTCCACAACTTTAATAAAAATTTCCATCGCCTTAATTAATTTTTCCCTGTCTTCAGGTTCCATGGTTTCCAAAACTCTTTTCATGCTTTCTTTATGATATTTTTCACTGTCTTCTATGCTTTTCTTTCCTTTTGCGGTAATACTGATATTAACAACCCTTCTGTCCTTTTCATCCAGGGATCTTTCAAGAAATCCTTCTTTTACCATTCGATCAACAACATGCGTGGTCGTCGGCAATGGCATCCCGACAAACTCTGCGATCTTGGACATGTTATATGTTGACTGGTCTTTAAAAAGAACCAAAGTCTTTATTTCTGATATTGTCAAATTTGAAAGACAGCTCTCTTTATCTTCTTTCGGCATAATAATGTTTGCATTCATTCTTGGCATTATACGCATGAACTTTCTGCGAACAATATCCGCTCTCTTAAATAACTCTTCCATTGTTCCTCCGTATAGTTTCACATGAAACTATTTCATATGGAATAATACTATATTAAACAATATTTGTCAATAGCCCGTGGAATTTACAGGCAACATTTGAACCATAAAATATTTAATATACACTGATTAATTAATGAGATTTGACAAAAACGCCTGATGCTCGCCCGCCTGTTCTTTGGAGGGGAGGGAATCAGGTAAATACAGTAGTTGCTCGATTTAGGCCGTTCCGGCGAAGGCGATCCTGCCTGATAAATCAGACAACTACAAATGATTTTACAACAACTGCTATGTTTTGTATAATGAAATTGAGGAGAGTGTAAATAAATGAAATCAGACATCCAAAAATTAGATAAAAATATGCAGGTAACAAAACCGGAGTCAGAAGGACTTAAATGGGTTGATCCAAAAGAAGCGCCCTTTAAAATAGCAGGGTTTGCCTGGTTTGATGAAGAGAAGATCTACCGCAGGCTGCCTTTAAAACCGGAATACTCGCTACCTCCGGGTGCGGGAGTTGATTCTCTGGCAGATTGTACGGCCGGTGGACAGATATTATTCCGGAGTGATACGAAAAAGCTGGCGATTAAGGTTAAATTACGGAAGATTGCTAATATGTATCATATGCCTGCGACAGGGCAATGCGGGTTTGATTGTTATATAGGAGAGCCCGGAGAAAAAAAATATGTAAGCACCGTAAAATACGACCACAGTCAGATATCCTATGAATTTATATTTTTTAATCTTAAAGAGGCAAAATTAAGGAATATAACTTTGAACTTTCCGTTGTACGAAGGAATAACCGAACTTCAAATAGGGATAGACAAAAACGCAAAAATATTAAAACCGGTTCCGTTCATCAATAATAAAAAAATAATAATTTATGGAACTTCCATTACCCAGGGAGGATGTGCGTCCCGTCCGGGCATGGCCTACACAAATATTTTAAGCAGGAGATTTAATTATGAATTTATAAATCTGGGATTTTCCGGCAACGGCAGGGGCGAGCCGGAGGTCGCAAAAATAATCTCTAAAATAAAAAACCCCGGCTTATTTGTGCTTGATTATGAAGCCAACAGCGTAAGCTGCGAATTATTCGATAAGACGCTTCCTGATTTTATTAAAATATTACGGAAAAATAATAAAAACGTTCCCATTCTTGTGATCTCCATAATAAAACATTCCGCCGAAAGTTTTGGCGTCAATCTGGAAAGAAGAATGAAAGGCCTGGAAATACAAAAAAAGCATATTGAACATTTTCAAAAAGCCGGAGATAAACTCCTGTTCTTTTATAACGGCGAAAAACTTTTAGGAAAAGATTTTTACGAATGCACCGTAGACGGCATCCACCCCACAGACCTGGGTTTTTACAAAATAGCAGAAAGCCTGACTCCGGTATTCAAGAAATTACTGGCAAAAGCAAGTAATCTCCTCTAATAAATGTGGACCACTATTTAATTAAAACTTTTTCTCTCTCTTTGTTTAACTTTAGACCGTGCTTTTGGGCCAACTCAACAGTAGCATCATTAAAGTATTTCAATAGTTCTTTCTGTGACATTATTTTAGTTTCATCGTATATCTTCTCTTGTATGTCATGTATCTCTTTCATGCTTTTATGCTCTGACATTTTACTGTACCTCCTCCGGCGAACATATTTCAACATTTTCATACCGTGCTTGCTACTTTGATATCCGTTCAAGAAAATCGCCTTCGTCGATGACCTTTATCGCTAATATCAGGCGATTTTCGCAGTCCCAGCTGTTCTGATTTGTGAAGCAAATCAAGCGGAGATAGGAAAGTATTTTACTTGTACCCGGTATACTTTCCTATGCAGCAAGCAAATACTATGCTTATGATAGTCGATACAAGAAATTGTGTCAAGTCAATAACCCGGGACACCCCCTATATACTTTTTACTGCGAATATCTCATATGCCGCATTCCTATGGCTACTCTTCTTGCTATTCTTGATACTTTATTATACCTTTTTACTTGAATTTGTCAATAAACAGGCTCTGTCCCCTAAATAATTTCTTTTATCTCTAATGCTTTTTACTTTCCGTTTTATCAGACGCACAACAAACACCAAGACAGCTGTATTTATAATAAACACTATAATTATTGTCCCGATATAAATATATATTTGATTCCCATATACGCCGCCTGCTCCTCCCATAACTACAATTGCGGTCGGAAAATATAATAAAAGGACCGGCACAAAGATATACAAAAGGACAGAAAAATCAATTTCACCAAATATCGTATACCCAATGAAGCATAATACAATTCCAGCTATTGCGTAAGCTATCCCGTAAAAAAGAATTTTCTTAGAATTCATCATATCCGTACTCCCAAGTGTTCAACTCTCTATAAAATTAGTCTGTGTTCTTAATTTATTAATCAGCGTCTTATTATTTGGGGACAGCGCCTACTTATCTCTGCTTTTTTGGCCACCACGGGTCTCTTGCTCCTAATATTACATCAAATAACTTCTCAAGCTTTTTCAACACACTGTCTTTCACAAACGGCCGACCCATATGGACCCATATGGACTTTTATAGACCACAAAGACACTGGATCCCCAATCCCTCCAAAAAGAATGGCGGGCAGGCGAGTCGAGGATGACAGAAAATTAATTCTATTATCTACAAGATTTTGCTAAGCATCCGACCTTATTCCTACTTTCTTTTACTTTTTTTGCTTCTTTTACTGTCTTTGCTGTACTTACTGTACTTGCTTTCCTTTCTTCCCCTGCTTCTTCACACCGCTTCAAACACTGCCTTCGTAACCGCGTGGTGGACTTTTGGGTCCAGCTGGTTTGGGACAAGTTCGCCTTTTTTGGCTTCTTTGGCTATGGCTTTGGCGGCGGCTATCTTCATTTCAAGGGTGATTGCTTTTGCTCTGGCTTTTAGGGCGCCTTTGAAAATACCGGGGAATGCCAGGGCGTTATTCAGGGATCTTCCGTCAAGGGCAAGGACTGCGCCGGCTTTGATAGCATCTTTCGGGAAAATCTCCGGAATTGGATTTGCAAGGGCGAAACAAACGGCTTTTTTGTTCATGGATTTGATCATCGCCGGGGTAACAAGGTTGGGACCGGAGACACCTATAAATATATCTTTTCCTTTAATAATATTTTTAAGAGAGCCTTTTTCGCTTTTAAGATTGGTAAGCAGGGCTATCTCTTCTTTTGCGCTGTTCATATTCTTTTCTCTTCCATTATATATAGCGCCGTCAGTGTCGCATAACACTATATTTTTTATGCCCCACCCCATAAGAAGACGGCAGATAGCCATTCCGGCCGCGCCTGCTCCGTTTATTACAACTTTTATCTTTTTCCTGTCTTTTTTAAGGAGTTTTAAAGCATTCATCATTGCCGCAAGCGTCACAACTGCGGTCCCGTGCTGATCATCATGGAAAACGGGTTTATCAAGTTTTTCTATTAAACGCCTCTCTATTTCAAAACATTCCGGGGCTTTTATATCTTCAAGCTGAATAGCGCCAAAAGACGGGGCAATAGCCAGAACTGCGTTCACTATCACGTCAGGGTCTTCTGAATCGATAAGTATCGGTACCGCGTTTACGTCTGAAAATTTCTTTAAAAGCACCGCTTTACCTTCCATAACCGGCATAGCCGCCTTTACTCCGATGTTTCCGAGCCCGAGCACCGCCGTTCCGTTCGTCACTATACATATAGTATTTCCCACATAAGTATAATCATAAAATTTCTCAGGATGCCGATAAATGAGTTCGCTGACGCTTGCCACGCCCGGGGTGTAAGCTTTTCTAAGGTCTGCAAGGTTGTCCAGAGGGATTGTGGAAGTAATAGCAATTTTTCCGTCGCGGTGCATATTTAATACTTCGTCTATTATTTTAATCACGCTTACGTTCTTTATATGATGAATATTGGCAATAGCTTTTTCAAGCATTTTTTCCGATTGAACAAAAACAGTAATATCCCTGGTCAAAAAATGACTGTCAACATGGTGAGTGCAAATATCCCCGAGAAGCGCCCCGCTTTTGCCTATAGCCGTCGCAACCTTCCCCAGATTACCAGGAACATCTTCAATACGCACCCGCAGGGTTTTTATAACCATATCCGCATATTTTACCGAAGTATTTTCAAAATGCTGATGCTCTTGCATAAAGCCCCCTTATAAAACAATCACTAAGATATAAGCACTAAATTCTAAACAATCACTAAGTAATACTTAATAATAAAATCTTAAACAAAATCGTTGTAGTTCTATTCAAAATCTTCCTTGTTTGGTGCTTAAATATTTAATTTTAGTAATTGTTTAGTTATTAGTGCTTTGACCTTAGTAATTCCTTTTATCGCTTCCTTAGGATTTATAAATTTGTCGCGTTAAAAGCTTCTATTCTATATATACTGCTTCCTGTTTCTCTGGAAACTACGGTCACACGGCATTTGTCCATGTAGTTGTCCTGTATCATTTTTCCATGATTTTCACAGAAAAGCCAGAAAAAACTCCGGAATATATCGCTATGCGCGACAAAAGCAGCGCTTTCCTTGCATTCTTTATTTGCTCTGGCTAATACCTTCTCTATTCTTGCTTTTACCTCTTCATTAGACTCTCCACCTTCAAACCGGGCAGAGTTATCGCCTTTTTCCCAGGCATCTACAACATTTATGTATTTTTTCCAGTTTGCAGGGTCAATTTCGCTCTTTCCGTCAAGCTCACCGACATATATCTCTTTGAGGTTATCTTCTATATATAGCTCTCTATCCTGGAAGATAATAGCCGCCGTTTCCCTTGCTCTTTTATAAGGGCTGACATAAACTCTTTCAATAGCAAGATCTTTCATTACAAGATGCATACTTTCAGCCTGCTTTTTACCTGTTTCTGTAAGAGAAGGGGTTATTTTATAATTGGCAAAGCATCTTGCTTTGTTTGCCTCGCTTTCACCATGACGGAAGAGATAGTAGTTCATAATTTTTGCATTCCTTTAAAACAGTTTCTTCAGACAAGGACCTGGAATCCTGCTTATACAAAACCAGCAGACTGTCTATAAGGTCTGTAACGTCTTACATTAATGTGGTATTTGATTTAAGCAAGTATTTATTTTTCGTCTTCTGACTTCAGCCCTCCGCTCTCCTGCTTTTACTCTTGCTAAGCCTCTCTTCGAAAGATCCGCCCTACATAATTGGCGGATGCGCCTCTAAGCCTCCGAGCCTCTACTTTTCGTCCAATCGCTTAACTTTGCGAGGAGTTCTTCTTTTATATTTCTTTCTTCATTTTCAGGGTTATTCTCTTTTTCAGCTTTTAACGTCTCAAGCAGTTTTGATGTCAAGATAAGTCCCCGGTACCAATCTATTGCTTTAATGTCAAAATTCATCTGCTTGCAGTACGCTTCTTCCAATCCCCTGTTTTTAAGAAGAGGATACCTTTCAAAAGGCAGTAAAAATTCATAAAGCGGGTCAAAAAATCCTGCGGATTCAAAATCTATTATTCCGGTCAAGCTCTTGTCTTTTGCTATAAAATTCTTCGGATTAAAATCTCCGTTACCAAAACAAGGCGAAATACGGGGAGGTATATTATCCGCAAGTATTTTTAGAACTTGTGAAATAAGAGGTCCCTTTAAAATATTTTGCAGATCTTTTTTTACGCCTAAAAAGAACTCTTTTATCTCCACCCCTTCCCCTAATTCAACGGATAACCCGCCCAGCTCTTCTTTTTTTATATTTTGAACTTCAATTATAGTTTTAATAAATAAGTCTTCAGCCCATTTTTCTTTCAGTTTAAGGAAATTATACAACACCCGGCCTTTTAAACTCTCTTCAAGAAAACAAGGGAGACCAAATGCCGAACCTTTTTCGTCAAGGCCCCAGACCTTGGGAGTTTTGAGTTTTGTTGTTTCAAGTTGTTTAAGCAGTCGGTATTGACGGAAAAAATCATATTTTACATCGGACGGAATATCTTCCTGTTTTTGGATTTTCAGCATGACAAAAAGCCGTTTATCATCATTTGCAACTTCGACTTTCCAGGAGAGAGTCCGACCGTCCCCGATTATGGGTAAAGCCAAAATAAATTCGACAGGCAGGCTTAAAGAGGATGCGATATATTTTTCAACTTTCTTTTTTACATCCGGATGATTCGGATTAAACAACGTCATTTTTCTCCAATTTTAAAAACGATTCCACTTGATGTTTTATTGAGCTTTCAACTTTTAAGCAATTCATGCGCTTCTGCCATGCCTTCTATTATATTTATTTTTTGCGGGCATTTTTCCATACAAGTACCGCATTTTGAACAAAGAACGCCTTTTTGGCCGTCTTGTTTATATTTTCTTTTGATCCACTCTGAGGGCCCGTAAATTTTTGCATTATTAAAAAACTGGAAAACATAAGGGATATTTATCCCTTCCTTGCAGGGCGTGCAATAATTACAGCCGCTACAAACACTTTTGGAGATCTTGTCTCCCATGCCTTTAAACGCTTCGGTAATTACAGCCATATCATTAGTATTTGCAATATCCTCATAAAAATCCCCTACTAAAACACCGTCTATTACTTCCTGCTCGGTTTTAAAACCGACAATAGCGGTAGTGATATTTTTATTTCCTATTATGAAACGGAGAGCGCCTTCAGCGTTTGTTTTTGCTTTTCCCCTTTTTAGAAAACTCATCTCTTTGGTTTCCGCTCCGAGAAAACCCCCGTTTAGCGGACCCATAGCAACAACGCCCATTTTTAATTTTTGCGCAAGAGAAGCGACCTCCGCGTAATTCTGTCTGTAGGCGTTATAATATATAGTAACAGATTCGAAGAGTCCGGATTGGATCATTATTTCTAAATCTTTCGGTTGTGCGTGTGAGGTTATCCCGACATGCTTAATTATCCTCTGCCTCATTAGATCTTTAACAGCTTCATATTTATATCCCGGCTCTATCATTTTCTGGTATGAAGCAATTGAATTGGTACTCCACATCTGATAAAAATCGAAATAATCCGTTTGGAGCCGTTTTAACTGTTCATCAATATTTTTTTTCAGTTGATCGGAGGTTATCGGGTCATCACAGGCAGATTTTGTTGAAAGGATAATATCTTTTCTTCTTTTTCCTAGGGAATTTCCTATTTTAATTTCACTGTCACCATACCCCATCGATGTTTCAAAGTAATTAATACCCATATCTATCGCTTTGTTTACGACTTTTGTTGCTTCTTCCTGGCTGATATCCGGTAAACGCATACCACCAAAAGAGATGCAAGAAACTTTTAACCCTGATTCTGTAAGCTGTCTATATTCCATTATTTACTGATATCCTTTTAAATAAATACATAATAACCCAAATATTCACTATTTTCTATACATTTAAGATATATATACCCAATATGTTCAAAATGTTATTATATCGTAAATAAAAAATTCTATTTTGTGGTACAAAAATACTGTTTTAATCATAAAATATCACCATTTAGCACTTATTAAGCCTATTTTCTAGCAAAAATCAAATAAAACTCAACTGAAAACCCATTTTATTCAAACACTTATATTATCTGCTAAACATGTCAAATATAATTGTAGTTGCCTCATTTTATGAGGCCTGAAATGCTTCATACCTACTTGCCCGCCAGTCTTTTTGGAGGGAATCAAGTAACTACTGGTTATGCTGTTATTCTAGCTTCTTGAGGAATTTTCATACTATACGCTATTTATTTTAAAAGCTGCTCATAGCCCAAAATATATATTAGAATTTAACAAAAATATATACATTATCCCACAAAATCAACGCATTATTGCTTACTTCCAATACTTTGAATCATTTCATATATTCTATTCAAATCTTCCATAGTATAGAACTCTACGACTATTTTTCCCTTTTTCTTTCCTATTATCTTTACTTTAGTTCCAAGGGTATACTGCATCTGCTTTTCCGCTTCTGCAATATGGACATCTTTATCTTGCGCTTTCTTAATATCTTTTATCTCGCCTTTTTTTATTGCTGCAGCCATCTGCTCTATCTGCCTTACCGACATCCCTCTCTTTACGGCAGTATCGCAAAGTTTTTCCTGAATATCAAACTGGTCTATTCCAAGAAGTACCCGAGCATGCCCGACGGATATTGTTCCACGTGAAACATATTCCTGAATTTTAAATGGTAAATTAAGAAGGCGAAGCATATTGGTAACAGTGCTTCTCTCCTTGCCAACCTTTTTTGAGACCTCTTCATGCGTAAGTCCAAACTCATCCTGAAGCCTCTTGTATGCCGCGGCCTCTTCTATGGGATTAAGATCATCCCTCTGTATATTCTCTATTAAAGCCAGCTCCAACATATCCTCATCTTTTACATCCCTAACAATAGCCGGAATTGTAAGCTTTTTAAGCTCTTTTGAGGCCCTAAGACGCCTTTCGCCTGATATTAGTTCGTACGTATCTTCACCTATTTTTCTCACTGAAACAGGCTGAATAATACCCTTTTCCTGTATTGATGCCATAAGATTCGACAATTCAACAGGATCAAACTCTTTTCTTGGCTGATATTTATTTGGCTTAATTTTACTTATATCAATTTCAACTCCAAAATGCTTAACATCCTTTCTGTCAATTACCGGATTTATAGTATTACTTCCCGGAATTAACGCTCCCAATCCCTTGCCTAGACCTTTCGGCATTTTCTACCACCTCTCTAGCTAGATTTAAATAGGCTTCCGCCCCGGTACTCCTGATATCATAAAGAATTACCGGCTTTCCGTACGACGGAGCCTCGCTTAAACGTACATTTCTTGGAATAAAGGTCTTATACACCTTATCCTGAAAATGCTTGAAAATTTCATCTCTAACCTGCTGCGCCAGTGTAGTGCGACCATCATACATTGTAAGAACTACTCCCTCAATACAAAGCTCCTGGTTTAAACTCTTTTTGACCAGTTCTATAGTATTTAAAAGCTTGCTAACACCTTCTAAAGCATAATATTCGCACTGTATAGGAATAAGTATGCTATCCGCAGCAGTCAATGTATTGAGTGTTAATAGACCTAAAGATGGGGGACAATCGACAAATATATAATCATATTTATCCTTAATTGGGGCAATAGCATTCTTTAACCTATTCTCTCTGGCCATTAATGGGACAAGCTCTATTTCCGCTCCTGTTAAATCAATATTAGATGGGACAATATTCATGTAATTTATTGCAGTTTTAATAGCAACTTCTTCCATGGGCTTGCCATTGATTATGCAATCATAGACACTTGACTCAACGCTATAAGGATTTACGCCAAAACCACTAGTTGCATTTCCTTGCGGATCCATATCAATAAGGAGGGTCCTTTTTTCCATAGCTCCTATTGAAGCTGAAAGGTTTACCGCAGTTGTGGTCTTTCCAACGCCACCTTTTTGATTAGCTATTGCGATTACTTTGCCCATTTTATTTTCACTTTTCTCCTAAATATTTCTTTTAAGGAGTTTAATTCTACAAGAAAGCACTAAATATGTCAAGATAATTATATAATATGTTTCACGTGGAACATATTACTTTTAAATGATTTTCACAGATTTACTACGCTTTTAAAGGTCTTTTTTGCGGCATTCCATTGCGGCGGGGGTATTTCTCAGGAGTCCCTTTATCCTTTGAAACTATAACAATATTCTTTTCTTCATTAAAAAAAGAGTATTTAATATTTTCTATTTTTTTTATTTCTCCTCCTAAACTCTTAATTGCGCCCTCAGCTTGATTTATATCTTTAATATCCTTACCTTTTGAGGCTATAAACTCACCACCTATTTTTAAAAAAGGTATGCACAACTCAGAGATACTGCTCATGCTCGCAACTGCCCTACAGCAAGCATAATCATATTTTTCTCTGTGAGAGATATCTCTGCCTATTTCTTCTGCTCTTCCCCAAATGACATTTACATCTTTCATATTAAGAAGATTACTGATATGTGTTAA
Organism: Candidatus Firestonebacteria bacterium RIFOXYD2_FULL_39_29; assembly: GCA_001778375.1. Lineage (NCBI taxonomy): Bacteria > Candidatus Firestoneibacteriota > Candidatus Firestonebacteria bacterium RIFOXYD2_FULL_39_29. The sequence goes on along the minus strand of MFGV01000038.1, from coordinate 469 downwards.
GAATACACACTTTTTTGATGAGGAATCAATCAGTGTAATTTTAAGATCCCCGCAAAATAATTTTAAAGCAAGTCCGGGAAAACCGGAGCCTGTACCTACATCTACAATATTTGAATTTTTTTTAATGAAAGGCAATATTGTAAACGCATCTAAGAAAAGATTTATAAAAATATTTTCATAGCCTTTAAGCGCGGTAAGATCTGCCTTTGCATTCCATGCATTTATCTCGCGGATATATATATCAATATCCGAAACCTTCTCCGGAGAAAGTTCTACTTTCATTTCAGACAGATATTTTTTTATTTCCAAATTTAGCGACATGCAGATATTGTATCAAATAATTTATAAGATATCATTAAAAATAAGCACTATGAAAAACAACAACTAAGATCAAAGCACTAACCCAAGTTCCGCTGAATTATGTTAAAAGTGCGATTTTAAAAATATTTAGTTCATATAAAAGCAGCAT
>MFGV01000037.1 GCA_001778375.1 Candidatus Firestonebacteria bacterium RIFOXYD2_FULL_39_29 | reverse complement strand
CGATACATGGCTTGCTCCTTTGGAGTGAATATGCCATATTATATCATGTTAGTAATTTAATTGCGACACAGTCTGAATTAGTCAATATACTTTAAGGAGGTTTAACACATGTCAGACAGTATACTCAAACAAAAAGGCGATACATCCTGGTTCACTCATGACCGGTTTGGGATGTTCATTCACTGGGGGCTTTACTCACTTCCTGCGCGCCACGAATGGGTGCGGAGCTATGAAGGCATACCGGAAAAAGATTACCAGAAGTATTTTGACCATTTTGAACCTGATCTCTACAACCCGGAAGCATGGGCAGACGCAGCAGCCAAGGCAGGAATGAAATATTTTGTAATAACAACCAAACATCATGAGGGCTTTTGTCTCTGGGACACAAAATACACTGATTATAAAGCGTCCGAAACGCCTCTTTACGGGAAAGATCTCCTCACCCCGATGGTAAACGCTTTCAGGAACAGAGGAATTAAAGTTGGGTTCTATCACTCCCTTCTCGACTGGTCTCATCCGGATTACACGGTTGATAACTGCCATCCCATGAGAAATAACAAAGAATACCTCAAGAATGAATCTAAAAAAAACATGGCTAATTACAGAAAATACCTTTACGGACAGGTTGAAGAACTTACAACTTTATTCGGAAAAATTGACATTATCTGGTTTGACTTCTCCATCGCACCTAAAGGAGAATTCAAAGGCAAAGGAAAAAAAGAATGGGGCAGTGAAGAGCTCATAAAAATGATACGCAAAAACCAGCCGGGGATAGTTATAAACGACCGTTTGCAAATACCTCAGGATACATTCACCCCGGAACAGAACCAGCCGGCAGAATGGCATACAGTTAAGGGGAAAAAAGTTACATGGGAGGTCTGTCATACTTTCAGCGGCTCCTGGGGCTATCACAGGGACGAACAAACCTGGAAATCAACTGAGACATGCATTAAACTCCTTATTGACACCGTCAGCAAAGGCGGTAATCTTTTATTGAATGTAGGCCCGAACGCCAGGGGTGAGTTTGATTCCCGCGCAATTTACAGATTAGACGGGCTGGGTGAATGGATGAAACGCCACTCCCGCTCCATCTACGGCTGTACAGAAGCCCCAAAAGAATTTATCTGCCCGAAGGATTGCAGGCTTACGTACAATCCGGAAACAAAACGCCTTTACGTCCACTTATTCAGCTGGCCGTCAAAACACATCTATCTTGATTTTGCGGATAAGATAGGATACGCCCAGTTATTAAACGACGCTTCGGAAGTACAGTTCAAAACCAGCAGTACCTGGAATGTAAAAGTCAAGAAGAACCAGGCGTGTCTGACTTTACCAGAGTTGAAACCTATGGTTGAAGTTCCGGTAATTGAGATTTTTTTAAAGTAATCTATTTCAGGAGCGGCAAATGACATCAAAAGAGATAATCACAGCGATACTGAATAAAAAACCGGCGGAAAGATTCGGAGTTTATGAGCATTTTTGGCCTGAGACCATACCTGATTACTGGTCCAAGGAAGGGTATCCCGGAGAAGAAAGACCGGAAGAGTATTTTAATTATGATATTATCAGCGCCGGCGGTTGGATAGATTATATGTCTTCGCCGGGGAAAAAAGAAATTCTCGAGGAAACCGTTGATTGGCGGGTAATAAAGAACGGTAACGGCGCTTCAATGAAACTATGGAAGCATAAATCAGGAACTCCCGAACATATCGGGTTTGAAATGACAAGCCGTGAAGTATGGGAAAAGAGTTACCGCGAGCCGCTCCTTTCACTCGATAAAAACAGGCTGAATATTCAGAGAACAAAGAACAATCTTGAAAAAGTAAGAAAGACCGGTAAGTTTGTTGTGCTGGGAGACCTTTTTATTTTTGAGTTAATGAGGAACACAATAGGCGATGAGTATTTTCTGCCTGCCATGCTCCTGGAACCGGAGTGGTTAAAGGATTTTTGCGAAGTGTACACAAATTTTTATATTCAGCACTACGAGGTGCTTTTTAGGGAAGCAGGTAAGCCGGACGGAATGTTCATTTATGAGGACATGGGATATAAGAACGGATTATTTTGCTCTCCGGAAGCCTTGAAAGAACTGGTAACGCCTTATCACAAAAGACTGGTGAACTTTTTCAAGGATCATAAATTACCGGTTATCCTTCATTCATGCGGAGATGTCAGACGGGCAATGCCGTCGATTTTGGAAGCAGGATTTGACTGCCTGCAGCCTATGGAGGCAAAAGCCAATATGAATGTTATAGAACTGGCAAAGGAATACGCAGGAAAGATCGCATTTATGGGTAATATTGATGTAACAGTATTAAATACCGGTAATAAAATCGCGATAAAACAAGAGATAGAGTATAAATTAAAAGAACTTAAGAAATTGAAAGCGCCTTATGTGTTCCACAGCGACCATTCTATCCCTCCGGATGTGAGGCTTGAAACATACAAGTACGCTCTGGATGTTTACCGGGATAACTGTAAGCTCTGAAGAGCAATTCCCACGAGAAAAGCCAGAAGCATTACAGTAAAAGAGTACACCGAACTTGTAAAAACAAAAATAATATTCCTGGTCTAAACCACTTTAAAATAAGTCCCGAGATCCCTGAAATGGAATAATAAGACTATTACAACTTTACCTCGATAATCTCAGTCGTTTTTGCAAGAAGAACTTTCATATCAGGGACTGAAGCTGTTTTACAACCGCCCTGCGCCATATCGTCCCTGCCCCCGCCGCTACCTTCTGTTAGCGCGGCAATTTCTTTGACTATTACGCCGGCTTTTACCGACGCAGACAGTTCTTTTGTAACCATACAAACATATGAAACTTTTTCTTCACCTTTGGTAAAGAGAACAATAACACCCGCTTTCATTTTATCTTTTATCTTGTCCCCGATATCCCTGAGATCGCCCGGATTAACGCCGGCAAGTTCCTGCACAACTATTTTTGCGCCTTTAACTTCTTTGGCTTCTTTAAGGACATCGTCAGTCTTTGCGACACCTTCCCCTCTTTTAAGCTTTGAGATCTCTTTTTCCAGGGATTTTATCTGTTCGGCAAACTTACTTATCCTTTCCACGATAAGATTATCTTCAAGTTTTAAAAGCTCGGACAGGTCATTCAGTATTTTTTCTTTTTCCTTAATGATCTTGTAAGCGCCAAGACCCGAGACCGCTTCGATCCTTCTAATTCCTGAAGCGACTGAACTCTCGGAGGTGATCTTGACAACTCCGATCTTGCCGATATTTTTTACATGAGTGCCGCCGCAGAACTCTTTACTGACGCCCTCGACCGATACCACTCTGACAAGATCTCCGTATTTTTCCCCGAAAAGCGCAACGGCTCCCGTCTTTTTTGCCTCTGCAACAGGGAGTTCGGTAACCGTTACATTTGAGCTTTCTATTATCTTCTCATTGATCAGATTTTCGATCTTATCCAGTTCTTCCCTGGAAACAGCTTTAAAATGATTAAAGTCGAACCTGAAATACTCCGGGCCGACGTAAGAACCCGCCTGCCTTATATGCTCGCCCAGAACTTTACCCAGAGCCCAATGCAGAAGATGGGTCGCGGTATGATTACGCATGATCGCTTTACGCCTCGGAATATCTATAAAGGCCTTAACAAAATCCCCTACTTTTACGGCGCCTTTCTTTATTTTTGCTTTATGAACCGTGACTTTTTGCTGGAATTTTTCGGAGCTTATTACCAAAGCGGTGAATTTGTCATTGGAGATAATACCGGAATCCCCCGCCTGCCCGCCCATCTCGCCATAGAACGGGGATTTATTAAGAAGTATCGCAACATCCTCGCCTTCATTGGCCGAGTCTGCGACTTTACCGTCTTTTAACAATCCGATAACCTTTGCTTCTGCGTCATAAGAATCATATCCGGAAAACTCCGTCTTGGCAAATTGAGCCAGCTGCCCGCTCATCTCTTTTTCGCCTGAACCTTTCCAGGCAGAACGCGCTTTTTCCTGCTGGACGGTGAACGCTTTTTCAAAGCCGGCTTCATCAACTTTAACACTCTTTTCCGCAGCTATTTCTATGGTAAGCTCCAGCGGAAAACCGAACGTGTCATAAAGTTTAAACGCCTCTTCCCCGGGGATAACGCCTTTGTTCTTGTCCATAAACCCTTCAAGGAGATTCATCCCCTGATTCAGTGTTTCAAGGAACCTTTCTTCTTCCTGTTTGATTATCCGGCTTATCTGTTCCTTCCTCTCATCAAGTTCCGGGTAAGGCAACTTCATCTGCTCGACCACATTTCCGGATAACTTGTACATAAAAGGCAGGTCCTGTCCCAAAAGTTTTCCGAATCTTACCGCTCTTCTTATTATTCTGCGAAGTACATACCCGCGACCTTCATTAAGCGGAAAAATCCCGTCCCCGATAAGAAATGTCGTTGCTCTGGCGTGATCGGCTATGACTTTAAGCATTACATCTTTTTTTGCATCGTTTTTGTAAACAGTATTCGTAAGTTTTCCCGCTTCAAGCACCAGGGGTTTTATAATATCAATATCGTAGTTATTCTTTGTATCCTGTAATATCGAAGCCAGACGTTCCAATCCCATCCCGGTATCAACTCCACGGTTCTGCAGGGGTTTAAAAGAACCGTCAGGCTGGGCGTCGAAACAGGGGAACACATTATTCCAGAACTCTTCGAACCTGTCGCAATCACAACCCGGCTTGCAATCTTTTTTACCGCAGCCGAAGGAAGGGCCAAAATCTATATATATTTCACTGCAAGGCCCGCAAGGCCCTGTACCGCCCACCGGCCCCCAGAAGTTATCTTTCTTACCGAGACGCACGATTCTTTCCGCGGGAAGCCCTATCTCTTTATTCCAGATCTCAAAAGCTTCATTATCATCTTCATATATACTTGCCCAAAGGCTGTCTTTCGGAAGTTTCAGGACATTCGTAATAAAATCCCAGGAATAGGCCAGTGATTCTTTTTTAAAATAATCGCCAAAAGAAAAGTTACCTAGCATTTCAAAAAAAGTATGATGTCTCGGGGTTTTTCCCACATTCTCAAGATCCGGAGTCCTGACACACTTTTGACAGGAGGTTGCTCTTACATATTCAAGCTTGCCCTTCGAAACATACATGGATTTAAACTGCACCATCCCCGCAGAAGTAAACAACAGTGTAGGGTCATTTGAAGGAATTAACGAGTCACTTTTGACAAGAGTATGGTCTTTGGACTTGAAGTAGTCGAGAAATAATGTTCGGATATCGTTTGTGCGCATAATGAAACTCCTTTAAGTACTATTTACTAATGACTAGTGACTATTTTATGAAGCGAGAAATAACTCTCGCTATATTTACTAAAACATTATTCTTATTATTAAATTTTAGCGGAATCATTTATCCGCTTACCATAAATAGTCACTAGTCAATAGTAATTCAGACTGTGTCGCAATTATTTCTAGAAACACCG
>MFGV01000036.1 GCA_001778375.1 Candidatus Firestonebacteria bacterium RIFOXYD2_FULL_39_29 | reverse complement strand
ACGGACAATTTGCTAAGACAGGACTTTCACCTGTTAGACTAAACATTTTATTGGCTGCGCGTGAGGCTGCCCCTCTACTATCGCTCTACTTGTTCTTGACATTTTTTGTTTATATCAATTCTTGCTGTCAATAATTAATAGTCGCTGTCCCTTTTAAAAGATAGATCTTAACTCCGCTCTTATCATAGACCTTGGAAAGATACGGTTTTGAATCAAAACCCGGGTCTCCGATGTTTTTCTCAAAAGAACCGAAATACAGGTATTTTGCTTTGATATTTTTCAGCAAATCTACTCTAAAGTAATCAGAGGTATTTGTTTGATAGAAAACACCAGTAAGCTTTTTTTTCCTTTCAGCATTTAAGGTCTGGTCATAATGTCCGGCGTAAACCTTGCATCCGGTAAGACCCGGCATATAAACACCTGTCGAATAAAAAGCAAAAACCACCGTATCCCGTTTCAAGTTTTTATCCATCCAAAGAAAGGCTTCATAATCTCCGTTTGCAAGACAGTAATTATTAGGAAATATATTAAAAAAAATACATTCGTCAACAACATATCTTATATTTGAGGGTATTGTTATAAGTATAATAATAATCATAGTCGACAGAGAGTGTTTTTTTAAAAAAACATAATTCTTGCTCAAATATGGCCAAAGATATCTGAATAAATAAAGAGACGCAAGCAAGGCAAGAGGTACAGAAAGCCCAAGAAGCAATCTTCTTTCGAATCTAATAGGCATATAAGCCAGAATAAGATGGGACACAACCCAGGAAAGAAGAAATATCTCTGTTTTCTCAAGCTTTCTCCATTTTTTTATAGTAAAAGCAGCGGCAGCAATCAATATAAAACCATAACCCAGGAGATAGCTATATATCGTAGAGGAAAGGGTAAGCGTTTTTCCCCATTCCCTTAAAAATGGATCGTAAACACTTAACATATATTCATAAATCAATGCCGGCAGGGAAAGAACTACTACGCCAAAAAAACAAACCCAGCGTTTTCTATCCGCTTTTGTCCAGAGGAGAAACAATACTACGGTCCCATAAATTGTAGCGAAATCATACGGATGTACTAAACCAAGAAGAAACATTACAAAACCGGCGGAGTAAACTTTAATTCTTTCCGGGGATTTAAAAACCTTGAATAAAAGCATAAACGTAATAAGTATTAGAATTAAAGCCATCATAAAAAGTGGTTTTTCAAGTAAGGTTATAAAGATATTTGCTTCCGGGACCCAAAGATCCAGCGGTCCTATATTGTAAGTCTCCTTCAGGTACTGCAGCCATTTAAAGGGAAATAAGAAGCTAAGACCGGAAAAAAGTGAAACCAGGGCTACAAAGAAAAACCTTTCCGGGAAACTCTTTAGAAACAACTCTGAAAATTTAAAAAGCACAAGTATTAATACAACAACAAAAAACAATCTGATAAGCTGATAAGCAAATATCATTCCAAATCCTGTAATTTTCACAAACCAGCCGCAAACGACAAAGAAAGGATTGAAAAACTTCCCGGATTGCCTTTCTGTAGTGTAGTTACTTCCGGCTAAAATCTTCCCCTCTTCCGCCTGTTTTATCCAGGCTTGATAACTCGCCTGATCGTAATTATTACCCATGGTATAAAGAAATACATTTCCCGGAGGGGTATTGGCATCCATTATAAGATAAGGAACAAGAGTAATAATAGCGACGATAATAGCGAAGGCGGTCACGACAAGCCATGCTTTACGTTGGTTCAAAAGTTCCTCCTGTAAAATACTAAAGAACGTTACGGGTCCTCCAATGTTTTGGAGAGATCTCGCCTAACAGGCGGATATCGGGTGACGAGTTACGAGAAAATGCTTTTTCCACTTTACTCACTCTGTTTACTGTTTTTGCTTCCTCCGCCTAGGCGGATTTCGCGAAGCTTTATGGTTTAATATTTAGCCTTCGCTCAACTTGCTTCCTTTGCTTCTCCTGTCACTCCGGAGAAGATTGTAATTTTTTTATCTCTGCAAGCATCTTAAGTGCATTTGGTTTATCCAGCAGCTCAAAATCCGCCTTTGAAACCGGCTCCTCAATTTTCAACATGGTATTCAGATACTTCTCTGCTTCCATTAATTTTCCAAGCCTGATATAAACATTGGCGGTATCAATATATAAAAAAGTATATTTTGGCTGGTACTCCAGCGCCTGAAGTATCAGTTTTTCTGATTTTTCTATACTGCCGCCAAGAATGCCCGGCACTTCCGCGTAATAACTTGAGAGAGCGGAAATTGCACCGACATTTTTTGGATTCAGATCAAGAATAAGCTTAATTTCTTTTTTTATCTCCTTTACGGCTAATAAAGCATTTAAGATACCCCTAAGCTGTATGGTCCTGGCAGTATTTCCCATATACCAAAAATGCGCCACATCGGATTTTGGAGCCGCTGCAACAGCTTTTTTACCGTACATTATGCCCTGCTCAAAATAAGCTGTTTTAATCGTCTTATCCGGCTCGGTATCCCCCAGGTAAAAGTATATTTTGGAAGCCACAGTAAATATTTCACCGTTTATTTCACCCTCTTCAATACCTTTCAATATTGTTTTTTGCGCATCCTGTAGATTTTCTGTTCGAAGATGCCGGCTTTCCAGAAGTTGGTTCGCAGTTTGGATAGTTTTTGCATCAGAAAAAAGATATATGACCGGAAAAAACAGAACAAGTATTTTAAAAATCAATTGTAGAGGCTTCACTGCACCCCCATTAAAACAAATTTGAAACTTTAAACTCGAAATTCGAAACAAAACCAACAAAATGATAAATTCTAAAAATAATGCCAAAAACCACATAAACTCCGGCAAAAACTACATTTTCTGTACTTTCTTTACTTCACTTTCTGTATTTGATTCCTCTACTTCTTTTTCTGTCCCTGCTGTACTTGCTTCTTCCGCCTAGGCGGATTTCGCAAAGACTTATGGTTTGAAATTTAGACCCCTGAACCACTCAAAACTTCCGGGTACAGGTCCATGAACCCGACCGTTTCACGGGAGTGGTTCAAGGTTTGCTCAACTTGCTTCGATTACTTCACTTGCACATGAAAACCGTATATTTCCGCAATAACAAACTTCATTGTAGTATAAAACGGAATGGATATCAGCATTCCAAGGATGCCCAAGAAGAACCATCCGAAAGAAAGAACAATTAAAACCGTAACCGGGTGAATTTTTACTGCTTTTCCGATGATTAGCGGACTTATAACTATGTTATCAAGTAATTGTACGGATAACAAGACTCCTAGCACCTTTAGTATCCCGCTAAAAAACGGTTCATGTATAAAAAAAGACAGTGCTGTTCCCACGCACATACCTATAAAAGGACCTATTACGGGGATAAGATTTGAAAGTCCTGTAATAACACCAAGAATAAAATAGTATTCAAAACCAAGAAAATACAACGAGAACATTGTTATCAGACCTACAGTGGAAGCTACAATAATTTGGCCTCTTATATATCTGTTAATTTGGAAGCTCACACTAATTGCAAGTTTTTCCACTATGCCATGATACGAAACCGGTGCCGCTCTTTTAACTGCCTCTTTTATCTTTTTCCAATCTTTTAACAGATAAAACAAAGAGAATAACACAATCAAAACATTCATCAAACTTCCTGTCGCACTGCTTATCCAATTGATAATATCAGAAAACATCCCGACAATACTTTTACTTATTTCCGCCGTCATGTTCTGCGTGTTTTCAATAAGCAGGGATTTCAGCTCGGCAGGCTTTGAATTTGGAAAGTATTTTTCTGCCTTTAAGGAATATTCTCCAATTATTTCTTCTATTCTACCGGAGACAAAGGGAAGTTTGTCCTGTATTACCAATATTTCCTTGGCCGTAAAATCAATAAATATGAAGAGAAGCACGGTAACCACGGAAAAAATAACCATAAAATAGGTAAGAATAACCAAGACTCTTTTGATGCCTTTTTTTTCAAAATAGTCAACAGTGGGATTTAACAAATACGCCAGCACAAATGCAATTACAAAAGGCAAGAGTACCGCCTTAAGCCAGAAAACAAAGAGAATTACTGCGGCAAACCCGGAATAGATAAAGACCATGCGCAGTATTTTACTTTGTTTCTTGTTCCTCTTTTCCAACTTCTCTTTCAAGGTCATCCTTATTCCAAATAAGATTCCACAGATTACAAAACTTCAGGATTCTCCGCCTTTGGCGAGATCTCACCGAAGGTGGACACTGATACATGGACCATGTACCTGTAGTCTTGAATGGTTCACGATTTTTTCACTGACTGTATTTACTGTTTTTGCTTCTTCCGCCTAGGCGGATTTCGTAAAGGTTTAAGGTTCGATATTTAGACCCCTGTACCACTCAAAACTTCCGGGTACAGAACCATGAACCCGACCGTTTCACGGGAGTGGTTCAAGGTTCGCTCAACTTCCTTCTCTTACTGTACTTGCTTCAACTGCTGTTTCTGCTTTATTTGCTAATATTAATCGTCGGATTACTTGAATTGTTATTGTTATTCGTATTAATGTTAGTGTTTGAAATCACATTGGTATTTGTGTTTACATTATTTATATTAATAATCAAAGGCTGTTTTTCCTCTTTTTTCTTATCTTTTTTTTCCTCATCATCATCCTCGCCTTTGCCTTTTTTCTTTTTTACAACCACAACCGGTTTCGGTTTCACATAGGTATAATTATCGCTATAAGCAACTCTTGCTGTCTCAACCTCAACAAGCCGTTCCACAAAATTCGTCGAGTCTTCATACCTGCTCATAGTAATAAAAAACAAATTGGAGGCACCTATTATTTTTCCTAACTTTTGTATAGTTGCATCATCAACAGCTCCTGAAATCTGAAATTTTTGTTCATTAATTATTTTTTCTATAATATTTCTGTCTATCACCGAAAAATTAGGATACGAATTAAACTCTGTTATGAACATCTTCTCATAGGCAGAAGCTATGTAAGCTTTATCATTCTCAATAAGACCCTGGACATTTACGGAAATACTTGTGGTGGTTGTGTTTGCGCTGGGAATTATTGCGACACTTACTTTTGCACCTTCCAAGAGTTTTTTCTCAAGATTTGTATACATCCTGGACATATTCATCTGGCTTAGTCTTATTGCAATTGAAAACTCCGAAGTATATCTCCGAAATGTAAGATATGACATTTCATCGTATCTTTCACCTCTGATCAATTCCAAAAAGTGTTTTTTATTCTTTACTGTTTTTCCGTTTACAGCCACAACCTGGTCATCTCTTCTTAACTCCTTAAAAACATTCTGCCCTCCGATTATGGTATCAATCACTACCTTTCCCTCTGCTTCAGTTACTATAAATCCCGGAAAAGGAACACTATCAGTCTGCCGATTACGGTAAACATTATATGGAAGCGAAGAAAAAGCAAAATAACCCTGAGCCTGACAAACCAACACATCCGGTCCTCCAAACGGTGATTTTATAAACTTCCTCTCTTCCGCGCAACCGGTCAAAAACACTAAAGCAGCACACAAAACCAGAAATTTCCTCATTTTTCTCCTCCAATTTAAATCGATTTCACTGATTACAAAACTGCCGGATTCTCCGCCTTTAGCGAGATCTCACCGCAGGTGGACACTGACACAAAAATAATAATCCTATTATATTTGACTTTTTAAAATTTTCTAGATTCCTGTTTACCATTGTTTAGAACTAATTTACTTGCACATTTTACCACGATTTTCATATAAAATAAAGAGAAATACTAAACTAAAGATTCCCTTTACGTGCATTAAGAGTCCCCAAATAGACTTTTTGTTCAAAGAAATATATTTGTTCCCGGCGGGAAGCAGGCGGATAAAACTTCAACTCTTAATAAAAAACGATACATTAACGCAAGACGTTTTGGATGATTTCTTACGTGATTATCCTGAGCAACATGGAACGTGGAACCTTCGTTAGTATTTCCCGAATTCTTTCACCGTCTCATACATCTTCCAAAGATTTTCCATAGGAGTTCCCGGCGCAAGGTTATTACCTTCTCTTATAATAAATTTTCCATCCGCTATTCCCGACTGCAATATCCTTTTTGTTTCCGCCACTATCGCGGGAATATCATCTCTCATCAATAAATTTATGTTTGGTCCTCCGTATATTTCAACATCCTTGCCTAATTCTTTCCTTAGCCGGCCAAAATCGACAGGAAAGCCGGTATCAAACTGCATTATATTTAGTTCATCTCTTATCGTCTTAAAATGTCTGGTTGCATCTCCACACAAGTGTATCGAACCCGTACCACCTTCAGACAATTCAGCTGCCAGCTTTTTATGAAAAGGCAATACAAATTCCTTATACATCTCTGTGGAAATATTGGCAATACTATCATCAGCGAAGGAAATCCCTTTGCTTTTTTCAGGTTGGTTTGAGTATTTTCTGAAAGCTTTTATTCTTTTAATCGTTGCTTCTGTCAGAAAAGAAAACAGCTTTCTGACATAATCAGGATCCTCATAAAAATCGGTAAATATCTCGACCCCTCTCAGATTAACAGCTCCGGTCATAATCCCGTCAGTCCCGAGCCCGCTCATGGTTATTGATTTGATAGGAGAACCTTCGAAGCAAAAGCCCTCTTTTTGCTTCTTCATAAAATATTCATAATAATTAATTTTTGTCTTCATTATACCGTCAAAAGGATCCGGAATACCCTTATCAAAAAGAGCTTGCTTCTTATCGCCATTTAAAATAGGCTCCGTGTCCGGAACCTGCCCGTCTCTATAATGTATTTCAGCCCCAAACCAGGCGGCTTCAGAACAGTTCTGAAAGTCCACACTTACGGGAAGCCCGTCAGGCGGAATTCCCATAATAGCATCCTGAGGTACATTCAGTTTCAACCATCTCTGAAATTCCATTTGGACTTTAAGCATAACATCAGGATTCTCAATATACTGTTTAAAAGTTATTTTTTTGTTGTTCAATTTCGGATCCAGCAAAATCATGCGGGCATTACAACCTATAATCATCAGAACACGAACAGGTTTTCCAGCCAAATATGCATCCCATACATTTTTCGCTTCTTCATTGTGCTTTTTAAAATCCATTTTCATAAGGCCCCCTTTCAATCGGCAAATTACAAATTACGAATGACAAAAAACAATATATTGAGTTATGATATTCATCCACATATTGTACTTACCTCTCATCGCAAACTTTCATTTAGAGTAAAATTCCGCTTGCTTCTATAGTAATTATATCACAATACGATTTATATTGCGTTTATTTTTATATACAGTATAATTATATACATGAGAAAAGACAGACAAAAGATAATCTATAAAAGGTTTAAACTGACAGATTGCGGCTTTCCGGAAATACCGATTTTTGGCAGTTACAACACGGAAAAAGCGCTTCAACCCCTTGAATCACATACTCATAAGGGCTTTGAGATTTGCTATCTGGTAAAAGGACATCAGAATTACAGCGTTTTCGGAAAAGATTACCTGTTGAAAAGCGGAGATATCTTTCTCACAAAACCGGGAGAGATGCACAGCAGCGGAAGGCAGTCACAGGAAAAGGGGCAGCTTTACTGGATACATATTCTGCCTTTAACCGGCAATAAAAACATGTTTGGTCTTAATAAAGAACAAGGCAACCTTTTAGTCAAAAAGCTTCTTGGAATAAAAAAAAGGTATTTTCCTGCCTCAAGGAATCTGCACCGGGCTTTTACTAATATTCATCACCTGCTTCTACTTTCAAAATATCCGCTCAAAAATATCGCGCTTTCTAACGCGTTTGTTAACTTAATTCTGGAGCTTTTAAAATGTGCAACAGAAACAAACAAACAAGAAGAAGGCAACATGAACAGGGTCATTCAAAATATTGACGAAAATCTGGAGAACAATGTAAGAGTCCCTGACCTTGCTGTACACATGGGGCTTTCAACCTCCTGGTTTAAAGCCAGATTCAGAAAGGAAACCGGACTGCCTCCCGCAGAATATATACTGCGGAAAAAAGTATTAAAAGCCAGAGAATTTCTTGAGACCGGCAAAGGAAACGTCTCAGACGCCGCAATGAAGTTCGGTTTTTCATCATCCCAGCATTTTGCAACAGCATTCAAGAGATATAATAAACAAAACCCTTCTTTTTTTGTTAAAAAGAAGGGTTTTGTTTTAGTCTATAAAGGTCTATAAAAGTAAAATCATTGAAGGATATTTTTTGAGATTTTTTTATGGGTAACCAATAATACCACCCTAATCTAAAACTTTACAAACTTTATAAACTGTTTTTTCAGTACTTCCCGTAACTTCTTTCTTTCTCCACAATCATCCTCAGATTTTCATCGAGAAAACATTAAACAGCTTGATTTATTCTGCAGCGTCTCTCGCCTTTTTTATCACTTCTTCAGCCGCTTTTGCAGCAGTATTCGCCGCATCCTGAGCTTTATCAATTTTACTCTTGGCTGTATCAGCACCTTGATTCAGTACCTGACTCACCGGTTTCCCCGCATACTTTATCGCAAGATATACCACCACGAACAAAACCAGTACGAATATGACTACTTTGATGTATGATGCGCCGGTCTGTTTTTTCATAAATAGTCCTCCTTTGAATTAAGACAACTGTCTAAAAGTCCATAACGTCCATAAAGTCTATAAGGTCTTTCTTTAACGGAGTTATAATATATTAGAATAACTCAAATACCGCTTTACTCACTTCTTTTACTTTGTCTACTTCCTTTTCTTCCCTTTCTTCTCGTACTTCGTACTCAATTGGTGCGCCCGGGCAGAGTCGAACTGCCAATCACCAGCTTCGGAGGCTAGTGCCTTATCCAATTAGGCCACGGGCGCGTTATTACCTGCAAAAACAGGGTATATTTTGCTTTTAAATATATTATATTATACTATATTGAAGGAGAATTTAGCAGAGGTAAAAGAACTTGTCTTGAAAGCGGCTATTATTTTATGGAAATATACTATTTTTCCATAATATTATAAATATCCGCTATTCTTGAATACATTACGTTTGCAAAATATATCAAAGATAATCTATTGTTGTTCTCTTCTTTCGAAGCTTTTGCCTGATCTTTTTCGTGTTTTTCGACAACACCCTCTAAATTATGACAAAGACCCAGGAGAACAGAAAAAGCTTCCTCGTACCCCTGTATACCTATTGCAGAAAAATATTTTACCTCATTATTACGAATATTTTCAAACAATTCTATCTCTTCTTTATATTTTAGCAACTCAGTCTTAATAATACTTGGGTCAAAGTCCCTGGGCAAAATTTCAACAGCTTTAGAGAAAGAAGCAACTATTTTCGTAAATTCTCCTATTTTAATAGTTCTCCCTCCGGCAGATTCCACCTGCAAGAATAAATTATAGACTCTGTCAAAATCAATTTTAAGCGCCGCTTCAGTAATCAGAGATCGCTGTCTTAAATCCAGAACACCGGCTGTACGGGCCTTTTTAAAGAATTCAACTATTTTTTTTAAAATCATCATTTTTTCAGGTACAAAATAGCTGTTCATAATCTCAAGCAGGCAGCCAGCAAGCTTTATTCTATCAAACAGGCCAAACCTTGTAACTCTTATTCCGACATAATATTTATCAGAGCTTTTTGAGATCCACATAACCTTACCCGTAAGATTCTTGAATTCTTGTCCGTTTGGAAGAATAAAGTTTATCTTAAAGATCATTCCAATCTCATAATGCCCTTTTGTTTCTAAGGCAATCCCCCCGAGACTGATATTATTAATATCTCCGATTAACCTGATATTGGTACTGCCTTCAACATCTTCCAAAACAAGTTTGGTCATTATTACAGATATCCTCTTATGCTTTCTTTTTTGCTGTTCTGCCATGTTTTTCTGTTTCTCCCATTACCCCGCTAAAAAATGAAAAATATCCAACACTAAGTTCAGATACAACAGCTACAATTCCTACCAGCATTTACCGGCTTATCCAAAACATTTTCTAACGTGACTTTTTAACATTATCTTTACTTAATCTATAAATACTTCCTATACCATCAAACACCATCCAGAAATAGTCCCGGTCCGAAGTAAAACCGGAAAATTTTCCTTTTTTGCTTTTAAGGGTTTCGTTTTGAAATTTCTCAACTTCAAGTAAATTATAAATGCTCTTATGAAAGTAAATAATGCCGGAATCACGGTCTCCGGAAATAATATTAGTCCCGTCCCAGTAAAGCGTAACAGGACTTTCCCCGGGACTTTGAAGACTGTAAGACATGGTCAGTTCATTATCCATCCAGTGCTTGCTTATCTTCTTTGAAGTAGCGTCACAAAGCCAAATACTGGTTCCGTCAAACATTAATCCGGAAGGGGACTGTTCCTGAACTTTATATGTTTTAACCAGAACCAATTCATTATCTATTCTGAATTTAGTAACAGTCCTATCCCAGGAATCAGTGACCCACAAATACTCATTAATTATTGCAAGACCTGAAGGATGAAGATCACCCGTGCTAAAGGTTTTAAGAAGCGTCAGCTTCTCGTCTAACTTATGCTTATAGATACTTTGGGAAAACCAATCACACACCCAAAGATATTCCCCGGATCTGTATATTCCTGAAGGGTGGAAATAAGATACCGGATATATTTTTTCTTTTGCTGATATGACAGGAAGATCGATAACAACCTTTTCCTTCTTTTTTTCTACCGCAATATCAGGTTTTATTGAATTTTCAGTTTTTATTGCTTCCGTTTTTCTTTCGATCCGCTCAATTTTGACAACACTGTCAGAATTTTCAACTGATAACTTATTTTTCGCTTTTCTGTTATATAAATTGTTAATCTCCAAAACACTGACTAAAACCAGAAGAAAGACAGCTATTCCAATACCCAAATATTTAAGTTTTTTTCTGGCAACATCCGAGACATATTGGCTTTCCTCAATATCCATAGAAGCATTCAAACCACTTTTCCCGCTCTTAATCAGTATCTCCCGGCTAATTCTCAAGATATCGGAATTTTTAAAAGGTTCTTCAATAAAATCGTAAGCTCCGGATTTGACAGCTTGAATCGCAATCGAAAGTTCATCCAGACCGCAGCAAAGAACAACAGGTAAATCCCTTTTCTTTTTATTTACAAGATCCAGAATCCTTATTCCGTCAACATCATGGAGACGGGAAGAAACAAAAACCAGATCAAACTCCTGTTTCTCTACTAAACGGATCCCCTCCTGCCCGCTTCCGGCTTCAGCAACATTAAAACCTCTCGGTTTTAAAACTTTCGAGAAGTTGCTTCTTACGGCTGTTTCATCGCTAATTATCAGAATATTAAGCATCCAATTTTCCTTTATAGAAAGTCAGGTGAACGACAGTCCCCAAATCCTTTTTGCTTTCAATTATTATGCTGCCTCTGTTCAAAATCATATTACGCTTAACTCTCGACAAACCCATACCTTCTCCATTCTCTTTTGTAGTAAAAAATGGAAGAAATATTTTATCATTTATCCGGGGGTCAATTCCGATACCCGTATCGCTTATTGATACTTTAAGGTATTTACCCGGCCCGATTACCGCACTATCCGCAGAAATAGTCAGAACTCCCCCGTTTGTCATGGCTTCAACAGCATTTTGCAGAATATCATTTAATATTGCTTGCATTGTTTCTCTGTCCCCGATGCAATTCTGGACCAATTCATCATGATTATATACAACTTTAATATTCTGTTTTTCTATTTGCTCGGTATAATAATTCAGAACTTTCTTTATGCTTTCATAAATATTTATCTCCGCAATATTCATAACCGGAACTCTTGAAAGTTCCAGATAAGATTTAACGGCTTTCGCAATAGTATCTACCTCAAGAAGTGTTGAGGCAAGGTCTTTTCTAACATTCTCCTCGTCCTCCGGTTTCTGTTTTCTATTCTTTATAAGCAGCAGTTTATCGGAAATCAACTGAATAACACCGCTAACTGAGTTAACGCAGCTTCTCAAACGAAGAGATATTCCTGCAGCATTCTCCTCTATAAGCTCCTGATACTTTTTCTCCAAAGCTGCCATATTCCTGTTCCAGACTGCAGAAATCTCCTTTTCCCGTTCTGCAAAGCCGGAAAGCATTTTCTTTTCCCGTTCTCCGGTCTCCTGCAAGATCATCCCCAGCCTGTTTCTCAGCTCAGCAATATTTTGATTAAGCCCTTTTGTTTCCTCTTCTTTTTCTGTTAATTTACTTTCCAGAATTTCTTTTTCCTGCGTTACATCCTTGCACTCTTCTTTGGCCAAGACAAGCTTCTTTTCATATTCTTCTTTCATGTTCAACACACAAGCTTCACTTTCATTTTTTAATCTTTTATTATTTTCGTTTTCTTTCTTCACCCTGATAATATTTTCTTCCATCTGTTTCAGCTCTTCACTTAAAGCCACAAGGTCTTTTCTCCTTTCTTTATCAATATTTTCCCATTCCCGTTCATTCCTGGCCGCTCTATTTTCAGATTCTCTAAGGCTCAATTCCTTTTCTGCCAAACGTTTTTCAAGTTCAGAACAGGCTGTTTCAAGATGAATTATCCGGGTTCTTTGCCCTTCTAATTCATTTTTTATTTGACTGTCACAACTATCCCGCTCCAGTTTCAATCTACCGCCGATATCATCCTTTATATACTGGGTCAAAAGATCCAAATCAGCAAGAATCTCCCTGTTAAAGGTATTATTCCGTAATTGCTCACGGAAAGCTGCCATTTTATCTAATATGTCGTTAATTATTTCATCAGTCAATGCAATATTCCTTTTACTGAATTTGTTTTTGTTTCGGTATTAAAAGAACAGTTCCGGGTACCAAAGTACCAACTTTAATATTGTCCTTATTTGCTTCATAGATCAAGGTCCAGAGCTTTGGGTCATTATAAAACTTTATCGCCAGACTCTTTAAAGTATCTCCTGTTTGAACAGTATAGCTCTCCTCTTTTTCATGCAGGAGCTTCCGGTTTTCTTCCGCACTGTTTGAAGAAGACGTAATTACCAGTGTACTGATATTTTCCGTTTGAGCTGAAGTTTTTACTTCAGGGACAGGAATCAGAACCTTCGTCCCATTTTCTGAAAGTTGAGAAACGATTTTAGATTTTAACGGGTTTTCAAACCTGAATGAAATACTGGTTTGATGTGTCCCTGCCGTACCTGAAAAACCGGACAGGGGATAGCTGAAAGAATAATTAAAATCAAACTGGTTTTCCCTGTAGCCGATTCCTAGAGTTATTTGTTTTAGTCCGCGGTCATAGATCTGAAAACCGCTCCTGATAACAAGGCGCTTTTGTAAAAGCCAGCCTTCTCCGCCAATGCTGATGGTCCCTTTCGAGTTTTCCAGTTTACCATCAAGCTCAAAGTTCATATCATCCACGGAATAAGCTAAACCCATTTTAATGCCCAGCGGCGGTTTATCCGGTATTCCAAGCCCAAAATCCGGCTGTAGAATATTGGAGATGGTGAGTCCTATCTTAAGCGGAAGAGTCGCAATTACAGCCAAAGCTCCGACATCACCGCCAAAACTCTTTTTCGTATAACCATTAGAAGTAAAAAGTGGATCTATAACGGTATAAGCATCGGACAGATATTCAGTTGAATAGTATTTTAAACTGGCACCCAGATAGAAATTTTCAATAAATTGCTGACCGCAAGAAAAGATAAGAAGATTTTCCTGATAACTGCCGGCAAGCCCTGCATTCTGCCACGCAATACCAAACCCGCCCAATTTATCGGCTCCTACGGCAACTGCAAGGGAAGAATTTCCTATATCACTCCCGTCCGTAAGACCCATGAATCTTTTGCCGTAACCCAGAGTTACTTCTATGTTTTTCATAGGGGCAAGACCTGCCGGATTATAAAAAACATTCAAAGCAGTTTCTGACTGGCAAATAACAGCATCGGCAGCACCCATGCTTCTTGCCAAAGCACCATCGTCGCTGAAAGCGCCGAATGCATTGCTATGCATAAATAAAACTGTGCATAGACATAGTAGCCTATGTAGTATTTTCATTAATCTCATTTTGCAAGCACCACCGTTCCGCTGATAACGTTACCGTCAACTTTAAACTGATAAAGATATATTCCTACACCCGCAGTATTCCCGCTTCTGTTCTTTCCATCCCAATAATAGTACGTTCCGGTAGGATCCAATTGCAGATCAGCTGCTTCCTCACCGGAATATTCATACACTTTTGCAACGACTTCATTATCCTTCGGATTTTCGATGTAGAACCGTATCTGGTCGTTTACCCCGTCGTTATTAGGGGTAAAGATCTTTTTTGGCACCACCTGATTCAGCGCAAAAGCCGTTGCACGTACCGAAGCTTTGGCTTTATACATTCCCAGTTGCTCGGTTTTTATAGCTATTGTTTTTGCCGCCGTATTAAGCACGCCTCCGAGTTTCACCCATTCCACACCGTTATAATAAAAGATAGCGACATCCTGATCCTCTATATAAGTTCCGGCAGTTACACCGGTAAAAACAGCCGGGTAATGTATAGTTATCGTCGCCTGCGCACTCAATCTGGAAATTGCTTTTCCGTCAACAAAACCGCTGGCTTTCATTTCAAAACCAATACCCCGATTCGACGGCAAATTTACGGGATCAATACTCACCTTACTGTCTTTTTCCAGCGCCAGGGCAGGTATGGATATTTTTGTGAGGACATCCGCCGGATATTCAACTTCCGCGCCGGCGCTTGCAAGAACTACGGTTCCGTAAAAGTAAGAAACGTTAAAGTTATTGCCGCTGTCAACGCAATCATTCGCTGCGTTAATTTTTGTACCGCCTCTAGCGTCACAATCTTTAAAATCTACTCCCGTAACAGAAGCAGTTCCGCTAACAGTCAGGTAGAAGGTTGAACCTGTCGTACCGGATCTGAGCTTTATCTCCCTTGTTGCATCAGCAATCAGAGTAAATACCCCAGCAATAAGGATACTTTCACCTGCAGTAGTTGTGATAGAAATATTATTTTCAAGACATTTAAACTCCGTGCTGCTTCCTACAGTTATCCCGCTGTTTGTAAGATTATCTTTCAAGCTTACGATTGTTCCTGAACCGCTGATAAGAAGCTTATTTAAAACATTTCCGTTAGTTGTAAGATTTCCGGAAGCTGCAAACTCCAGTGTACCTGTTCCTGCCGTAAAAACACCGGCAGAAGCGGAAAAACCGCCTTTTACTTTTAATATTCCGCTCCCGCAATTAAAGTTACCCGCAGTTAAAGAGGCGGTCCCGTTAACGGTAAAAGTTTTACCCGCAGCAAGTGAAATTATGCCTGAATATACACCCGTCATTGAAAAATTATTTACAGAGACATCACTACTAATACTGCAATTTGCAGAGCCGGTTTCAAAAGAAATATAATCCGTACTTAATGGAACGGACCCCGTATTCCAATTTAACGGATTGAAATAATTATTATCAATTGTTCCGTTCCATTTTGGAGAACTAAAATTAATATTAGTATTATTCCCCAAATTAGCACAACTTGTTGTTGCGTCCAGCGCAGATCCGCCGGAGGCATCACAGTCCTTTATGCTTACCTTTGAAAATATCACACTCCCCGAGTTGTTAAGATAAAAATCGGCTCCGCCGACACCGGACAGCGAGATATTCGACACTGCTCCTCTTATGTCCAACGTCCCCGAAGCATTTACAGTGATAACTCCAGAAGGAACAACAGTAATGTTTACACCGCTTGTTACGCACGAAAATGATGCATTGCCTCCTATATTTAAGTTTGCAAGATTAAGATTAGTAATTGTATCCAGAACTGTACCCGCTCCTGATATTATCAGATTATTATAAACCGAAGTCCCGCCTGTAATTCTCTGCGAACCGCCTTTATTGAAAATTACAGATCCGGTACCCGCACTGAAAATATCGCTATTCGCAAAATTCCCCTTTATCGTTATATTATTACTTCCTGCTTGCACCGTCCCGCCGTTTATTGTCAGGTCATTTTGAACATTAATAGAATCCTGCAATACAAAAACCGCGTTACCTCCACCGTCATCAAAGACCAAGGAGTTGATCGTACAGTTATTTCCTCCAGTACTTATATTTTTTGTCCCGGTTGCCGCAGAAAATGTTAAACCCGTACTGCCCGTCGTAAAACTGCCGCCATTATTCTGAAAATTCCCTTTTAAAGCATTTCCCTTTCCGTTAAAATCAAGAAGACCATTTGTCGTTATCGCCGCATTATTATTTACCGTCAAAGTATTTTGCGGCCTTAGCGTAGCATTGGCCGAGACGGTAAGGTTACCATTTACCGTAAGCGCATCCTGCGGATAAAAGAGAGCATTCCCGGTTACTGTGAGGTTACTGAAAGGCGCTCCACCTGACGTTATATATACCGTACCCGTAGAAGCAGTCATTATCACGGTGCCTGTAGCAGTATAAGTCCCTCCGCTTTTATTCCAATTTCCTTTGCAATAGATTATATTCCCGTTATCAACAATTGTTCCGCCCAGAAAGTTCATATCCGAGTTAATCGTAACAGTAGCGGTATTGACAGTAACAGTTCCTGTGTAAGTAGCGGCCATAGTAAGTCTGCCCAGGGCAGAAGGAACATCTATGATGCAATTATTTACGCCGTCAAATATCACATTGTCATCAAATAAAGGAACAAAGTTAAGGTCCCAATTCGCGGAATTGCTGTAATTTTTATTCAACCCGCCGCCTACCCAGGTTACAGAAAGGAAAGTAACATTAGTATTCCCCCCGGTATTTATACAGTTATTGGAAGCATCAACCGTATTTCCTGTCGCTGTGCAATCCCCTATCTTCACCCTGGAAAATGTAACAGTTCCAAGTACGGTTTTATTTAACGAATAAGGATTACCCAAAGAGCTTGAAGCCAATACTATTTCATCACCTAATTGCGGGCCGGTAAACTGTAGCAAGCCGTTTACGGTAATCAGTCCGCCTGCGGTTATTGTTACAGCATTATCCGCTTTACCACAAACCAAAGAGGACCCGTTATCAATAGTAATTCCGTTTAACTGGATGTTATTGGAGATACTTAGATTTGTTGTTCCGGTAACGACTATTTTCCCGATATTATTACTGTTGGCATTTACTACCTGGGTGGTGCCGCCGTTAAAGATTACCTGACCGCTGCCGGTATCCGGATTAAAAGTTGCCGTAAGAATGGTAAGGTTGCCGTTCAAAGTAAGATTATTGTTTGCACCCTGGTAAATATGCGCGCTCGCCGCCGAAGTTGAAAGATTTGTAAACGTGCAATTTCCCGCGAGGTAGATCTTTTCATTGGTTGAAAGAGTTGTACCCGTAGTAAAAACAACATTGCTTAAGTAAATCGACTGGTTCAATAAATTTAACGCCGTCCCGCTGAAAGTACAACTCCCGGGCGATTGCAGGGTTACGGGTTTTGTAGAGTTAAAGACCTGAAAGTACCCGTCATTTGTAATAACTCCTCCGTTCTCCACATTTAAAGTCGTGGTCAAAGAAGTACCGTTTAACTGGAAAAGCCCTCCGGAAAGAATCGAAACATTATTAACCGTAGCTTGTTCTTCAAATTTGACGGTTGAACTTGAACCTATTTCAATATTGCCAAGATCTTTATTTCCTATCCGGACTGTCTGATTTCCGACGTTATTAAAATATATCTTTCCTGTCCCCGCATCCTTATTGAATGTGGCTCCTGAATCCACAAGAAAATCCCCTTTAAGAGTCAGTGTGAAATTCGTCCCCTGCGTAAAGACCGCCTGGTTATTAAGCATCAATCCGTTAAAAGTACAGCTTCCACCCAGAATCACAGTATCATTTGTATTCAGGGTAAGTGCCGGAACCATACTGATATTTTTCAAATAAAATATTTTACCTGAACCGGAGATGAAGCCTCCTGCACCGTCAATGTTTGCCAAACCATCCGACTCAAATCTCAACTCGTTTACATCACTCAGCACCTGAATAGTTCCGCTGTTTAAAAGCGTCTTGCCGTTATTTATGGTAAAAATTACGGAATTTGAACCTGCGTTGATTTGCAAAACTGCCCCGGAACTTACGGTAAGATTATCCGTCTTTAAATTTTTAGTGATAGAAACCGTCCCGGAACTTACGGTAACATCGCCCAGATCCTGACTGTTTGAAATAATTTCTTTGGTCGAAGCGCCTTCGTAAATAATTTTTCCGCCTGCGCCTGAAGCGCCTTTTAATATATTCCCTTGCGCTCCCACATTAAACACTCCGGAAAAATAAATAAACGGGTCATTCACGGAAAGATCCATTACGCCGTCGCTTACGGTCAGATTCCCGCTTACACGGATCCCTGCCGCTGAAGAAAAGACAACTTTTCCCGGTGTACCGATGTTATTAACAATAATCTCTTCAAGTATATTGCCCGACATATTAACCGTCTGGTTAGTGGAGCCCGTAAAAGACAACACGCTTTGAGATGCAGTCAAAGGACTTGTACCGGAATCCCAGCTACCAAGGATATTTAGAGCGCTGCCTCTAAAATCAAAAGCCCCGCTTGGAATACTGACATTCCCCTGGATGGTTATCGTTTTTGCCGTAGCATGGAAGACGGCAGCATTGTATAGCCCGAAATTATTTGCAATATTCACATTTGACAAAAGACTGATAGCACCTGAGTTTATGCTTACATTTCCAAGCGGCACCGAAGTTGTCAGTGTCTTGGTCCCGGTCAGGGCCAGAGTAGTCGTGCTGTTATGAGTAAATACCCCGGTAACAGCAACATCTCCGGAAGTACTTATTACTGCCGTTCCTGCCGCTATAAAGGTTCCCGAAGAAATAAAATCCCCGCAGGAAATATCACCCGTAGACGTATTTAGTATACCGCTGTTAGTAATATTCCCGGAAACAAGAAGCTTATAAATATTTAAATTATAAGTCGCCCCGCTGTTCACCGTAAGATTATTCGCAAGAGAAATATCCCCGAGAAGAGTTATAGCTCCGGAAACGATTTGCAGGTCGTAAAGAGCAGGAACAACACTCAAAAGTTTTGTTCCGGTCATGGCAAGTGTAGTCGAACTGTTGTGCATAAAGGTTCCGCTGATCATTACATCGCCAAAAGTACTGATTGTTGTCGTACCCGTAGCGGCAAAGGCACCCGAGGAAGTAAAATCCACGCAGCGTATTTTACCGGTAGAAGTATTTAGAACGCCGGAATTATTAATATTTCCCGCAATCGAGAGATCGTTGGCAGCAAGGTTCAGCGTTTGAGCAACAGTAACTGAAAGGTTCCCGGACAGAGACAGGGAAGTTGTCAGGGTTACCGCACCAGAGATTACATTAAGGTTATACAAAGGCACGGTCGAACTTAAATTTTTCGTTCCGCTCATGTAAAACGAGGCAAAATTACTATGGGTGAAAGTTCCGCTTATTGCTACATCACCCGTCGTACTTATGGCTGTTGTGCCGGAAGAACTAAACGCACCTGTAGAGGAAAAGTCCGCACAGGAGAGATTCCCGGACACATTGGTAAGCGTTCCCCCATTGCTGGAAATATTTCCCGCAGTGAAAAGATTATTAGTGCCTACTTCCAGTACTGCGCCGCTGTCAACAGTTAGAGCTCCGACCAGCGTTATCGAGTTGTTAAAAGCAATAACACCGGAAACAATCGTCAGATTATACAAGGGCACAGTGGAAGACAAACTTTTCGTTCCGCTCATATATAGTGTCGTAGAGCTATTATGAGTGAAGGTTCCGCTTATATCTACGTTACCTGAAGAACTGATAACCGTAGCCCCTGAGGCGGTAAACGTATTAGAACTAATGAAATTACTGCAATTTATTACGGCACTTGAGGAAGTTAAAGATCCGGTATTGGTAAGATTTCCCGTTGATACAGTTGCTGCCCCGCAAATTAATACCGAGGTATTTCCAATCGCAATACCGGAGGAAGCATTCAAAGTGGTGTCCAGTTTAAGTGTTGCCCCGTTAGTAATTACAAGAGAAAGTACTGAAGCCGCGCCTGTTATTGTAACATTCGTCGCACCCGTGTCGATTAACGCGTTATCACCGCTTCCGGGACCACCTGCCCCGGCATCCGGAGCCCAATTAGTGCCAGTAGACCAATCCGAATTACCGCCGCCGCCATCCCAAACGTAATCAGCAGCCTGAAAGGTAGAAGCAAATAATATAAATATTAATAATAATATTTTTGTGAGTTTGATTTTCTTCAAGGCATGAAATAAAGCAATAGGAAATAGTGCAAATGCAAAATAACAGGTTTTATTACACTGATGCATTGCTCCTTTCCTTTAGCATTTCCCTATCATTTTAATAAAATTAAGGCACTTAAGCCCGGTAACATAATACTGTTAACCTCTTACTGTTTAACAGTTTACATTGAAAAATAAGCAATTTTAATTATTTTACCCTAAAATACCAAATATGTCAATGTTATATAGATTACAGTCGGATATCTCTTTTAACTTAATACTCTCAAGGAGAGAGAGAATCCTTATCTTACCTTTGGCTCAAAGAAGGGATGTTTTCATTATATAATAATGTATTCTTGTATTAAGCTGCTTTTTTATAGTAAAATATACCAATGGTTTAGCAAGTATGCCGTGTGTCTAATGTTTTTTGAAGGAGTACTTATGATAAAAAAATATGCTGTCGCTGACGGCAAACTTATAGAAGCAGTTAACCAGCCCGCTTTGATCTCTATATATGTGGATCCCGACGAACAGGAAAAGAAATACCTAATAACAGAAAAAAAGATTAACGAACATACTATTTTATCCGCTCTGGACCCTCATGAACTCGGACGTATTGAATTTGTAGCGGACCATATAACTTTAATCCTAAAAACTCCGAAAAGCTATTGTTCTGAAGATGATTTTCTTTTCAAAGTCAAGTCATTCGGACTTTTTATTTTCAGCGACCATCTTATTTTGTGTCTTGCAGACGACTTTCCAATTTTCGAGAGCGAGTATTTTAAAAATATCGGAAATATCCAGGATGCTATCTTAAAACTTATTAATCAGTCTATCGGGCACTTTGAAGCCCATCTAAAAGTAATTAATATGGTAAATGACGAACTGGAAAGCGAAATAAACACCTCCGTAACAAACCAGCAGCTCCTTAATATGTTTAAACTGGAAAAAAGTCTGGTTTTTTATCTGAACGCTATAAGTTCAAACAGTCATGTCATTGACAAAGTAAAAATAAATGCCGCCAAATTTAATTTTTCACCCGCCCATCTTGAACTCTTAGACGATCTGGCGATAGAAAACGTGCAGTGTTATAAAATGGCGGAAATATACTCTCAGGTTATATCAGGCTTAATGGACGCAAGAGCTTCACTCATCAGCAACAATCTTAATTTCATGATGAAGAATTTAAACGCACTGGTGATTGCAGTGGCTGTCCCAAGCTTCTTTGCAGGCGTAGGCGGTATGTCCGAATTTATGAATATTTTTGGAGCAAAAAACACAACACTCAGCTACTCGCTTTTTGTCCTGGGAATGATAATTATAGGCGTTGTGACTTTCTTAATTATAAAAAAGACAGAAAAATTCTGGAAGGACTTTTAAAAAAGCTATTTCACTGACCCTGTACCACTCTTTTCATTCGGGTACAGGGCTATGAACCTGAAACATGAATGGTTGATTGTTACAATACTATATGATTCTCCGCCTTTGTCCCGCCTATTGGCGAGCTCTCAAACAGCATTATAGCGGACGAGATATCACCACAGGTGGACACTGATACAAGATATGGGTACAATGAACTAAAATCTGAAAATCTCCCCATCTTTATTTCTATACTTTTCTATGCAGTAAAAAATAGTTTTTTTTAACTATTTTAATTAATTTTATACTGTTTTTTTATTATTTTCTCCGCCTCCAGCCAATCCTGCAAATCGTTTCCATGTTTACCATTTCTTTTGACAAATAGCTCGTACGCCTTTTTTTCTATTTCCTTCAACAACTTCTCTTTGCTGACACTGTTATTTGCAGCAGGTGAAACATTTACTTTTTTTACCGCCATGATTCCTCCTTTTTTTGAATACCTTTAATAAATTACATACAAAAACAAATTATTTAATACTCCGGTCTAGTCTTAAAGAGAAGGGCGGAAGTTTCATTTTTAATATTCTTTAGCCCCCTTTACGGCTTCTCTTTACCAGTGTTTAACTCTATTTAATTGTATTTTACTACTTTTTTTCAAAAAAACAAGCAATATTTTTCCCAGAGGCTCCGAAACAAATGAATTAAGCCATATCTTTTTGAAAATATTTTAGTACTATTTATTATAGCATTGCCAAAGCAAATGCACCAACTATCTTTAGGATTCTAAATAATTGCGAAAATCAAACAGATTATAACTGATGGAATCGACTTTATTTGGCTTACCCTTGAATGCGGAGATCCGGCTCATGTAAATCCCAGCTAAAAGAAGGCGAAGTCATCAGATTCCGTGGATGTAAATCATGCAATTAAAAATACTTCTGCAGGTGATGCCAGTTTCTTCATGGAAGAAAGGATCGAGGGATAGCAAAAACAAATTCTAAATTCAAAACAACATCTTAGTATTTATATTAATGGACTTTCTTAAGTTTAGTGCTTAGTGTTTTGATCTTAGTACTTTTCTTTAATAACAACCTCTATTCCTGTACCTTTCAGCCATTCTTTAAACTTTTTAGCGTCCTCTATTGTCCCCACAACGCCTGAACCATAATGCATCGGGATAGCTATTTTTGGCTTAATTGTCTTTGCGGCTTCAACTGCTTCTTCAGCAGTCATCACATATTTTCCGGAGACCGGAAGCAGGGCAATATCACATTTAATATCTTTCATCTCCGGAATAAAATCAGTATCTCCGGCATGATATATCCTCACACCGTTGATTGTAACGATATAACCGTTTTTATTTGACTCTTTTGTGTGAAATTTCTTATTTATGTTGTACGCAGGAACCGCTTCTATGTCTATATCTCCAATCTTAATCTTTTCTCCGGGAAGAAGTGCCTTTGCTCCTTTAAGCTTTTCTGCAGCATCCTTAGCCGCAATAATTACAGTTTTTTCGCCGACAAACTTCGCAATATCGTCAGGAGACATATGATCCCCGTGCTCGTGTGAAATAATTATAATGTCTGCAGGAGGATAACTGTCTTTAACCTTTACCTTATACGGATCTATGCAAACAGACGCATTCTCCCCTTTAATTAAAAACCCGTCATGCCCCAGCCAGATAATATTCTCAGCCATCTTCATATTCGCCCCTTCTTCTGCCGCATTTAAATCTGCAAATAAAATAACTAAGACCGCCATCAGAGTAAAAGAAAGTATCCTGCTCATTTAAAATCCGGAGCTATGCCTGCAGAGGTTATCATGTTTTCAACATACTTCGGAAGCTTTGCTATATCGCAGGTGTTACTATTCCAGCGCAACCCCTTTCTAAATGAAAGATAAAATTCTTTACCCATTTTAGGTGCTGCTTTCTCTGCCTTGATTTTGTTTATCTCATCTTTTATCTGCTGAAATTTCTCCGGAGTAAGTTTTCCTTTTCTTACCGTCTTCTTCTCCCAATCAAAAAGATTTTTTACCAGAACATAATTCCCGAAGTTATCAAGCATGAATATCATCGCGATCCGGATCTCTCCTTTATAAAACCAGGCCATAGAAAGCATATGCCCCGATCTCAAATGATACTCATAATCCTCCTGATACTCTTTCAACTCCTTATACGACTTCCCCTTTCCCGTTACATAATCAAAAAACTTTTCTTCAATGGACTTTGATTTATTTTCTTTTTCAGCAGTCCCGAACTGAGCAGACATCATAAAACAAAGACATAATATAAACACAAGTTTCCGACCCATTATATACCTCCAAGAAAACAAATCAAATGACTAAGGACTATTTAAGGAAAGCGGAAGTTTTTCTCCGCAAACATTAAATAAGCACAGCTTGTTTTGATCTTGAATACTTGAACAAAATAGTCACTAGTCATTAGTACTTCGTACTTATCTTTTCCTGTATTCCTTCTCCAGTATTCCATAATTCAGCAAATCTCTCCACTTCCCTTTCTTGAAATACTTTTCTCTTTGTATTCCTTCAAGTATCATACCATATTTTTTAAGTATACGTTCCGACGCAGGGTTTTCAGGGAAGACATTTGCGGACATTTTATGAAATTTAAGGGTTTTAAACCCGAGTTCCAGCATCATACCCGCAGCTTCCGTCGCATAACCCTTGCCCCAGTGTCTCTTTCCGAGCACATAACCAAAATAGGCGTTTTTATTTGCGGTATCAATATCATGGATAGAACATCCGCCTATCGGCTCATCTTTTCCGCCTTTTAGTACAACAGCATAGTTATACTGCCGGCCTTTATTGAATTTAATATTGGCATCCATTATAAACTTTAACGCCCCCATCTTAGGATAAGGATGAGGCATATAAATTGTCCAACGGCTCACCGACTCAAGTCTGGCATATTCATAAACAGCAGGAGCATCGACGTGATTGAAACGACGAAGAATTAGACGTTTACCATTTATTTTTTCCGGGGCTTTCATTTTGCTCCATCCTTTATTTTACAGTCCGCCGTCCATTAAAGTCTAGAAATGTCCTTAAAGGTCTATAAAAGTAAATTCTTCAACGATTTTACTTTTACGGACTTTTCGACCGTTATCTCGCATGTCAACAAATGTTGACAACTAAATATATTTCCTATCGAGAAAAGTTTTGCTTATAGACGTTATAGACTAAATCTCTATATTCAGCAGTTTCTCCGCATTCCGATAATACAACTTTTCTTTCGTATCTGTATCCAGCCCTAAACTTTCTATCATGTCTATCACTTTTCTTGCTCTCATCCAGGGGAAGTCGGAACCAAAAATCATTCTTTCTGCACCGTGTTTTCTTATTATTTTATTCATCGTATCCTTGTCTATCTCAGCGGAATACGAAGTATCAAAATAAATATCCCTGCCGGCCAGGACCTCGAGTACTTCATCCCACATCTGATAGGAACCCGTGTGTGCGAGTATCATTTTAAGTCCGGTTACCTTGGAAACTTCCAACAGACGTTTTGGCGTAGCATGCACCAGATCGGGGTAAGCAAAATCAACTCCGGCGTGAAAAAGTGTAATTATATTGTTCTTCGCGCAAGCCTCGTAAATACTTTTCATAGAAGGGTCATCAGGATAGAACGTCTGATATTCGGGGTGAAGTTTGATACCCTTTATACCGTTTTCGGCAAGGAACTCGATCTCTTCCACCGGATTGCCTATCTCCATGTAAAGCGGGTGCATAGCTCCAAAGCCGATAATGTTCTTTGAAGTTTTGTTAAACTCTATCATTCTTTTATTAATACCTTTCACCTGCTCTTTTTTGGTCGCAACCGGGTCATTTACCGAAACTGTAACTCCGTCAAGTTTCATATACTCAAGCATTGAAGCTGCAGTCCCGTCTCCGGAAGCGCTGATCTTTGCCTTCTCGGCAAGCATCTTTACCGTAGATGGTCCGATATTGTCAGGAAAGAAGTGAGTGTGAACGTCTATTATTTTCATTTTTCAAGCTCCATATGTTAAATGTAGTCAAACAAATGTTAAGTGTTACTTGTTATATCCAGGAAATAATGTTATAATACCTTTCTGCTTTATCCGCCATTTGAGAGCAAATGGTGAGATAACAGGCTGTGTTATGACCATTATTTAGTACCATTATTATATTTTCTACAGCCTGTTAATTTTATCAAACATCTTAGAAAAAAGAAAGGCAAATAATGCGAAATTATGATAATAGTTCAAAAGTAGAAGCAACTGCCATCCAAAAAACAAAAAAGAAAGCTATTTACACTCCGACAGAAAAGCTTAAAGTAATAGAAGTTTCCGACTTTCCCTCTCTGGGCAAGCTTACAGCTCTTCGTTTTGTAGAGTGGATGATCAAAAATCCGGAAGGTGTTGTGTCACTTCCTACCGGCAAGACTCCGGAGCATTTCATCAAATGGACCAATCATTACCTCTCCAACTGGAGTAAAGCCGAAGTTAAAAAAGATCTCGAAAGCTGGGGCATAGATACATCCAAAAAACCGGATATTTCCTCTTTTACTTTCGTACAAATAGACGAATTTTACCCGCTAAATCCCTCTCAGGAAAATAGTTTTGCTTATTACATACACAAATTTTATTTTAAAGAATTCGGCCTCGATGCAAAAAAAGCCATTCTAATTGACACCTGGGTTAACGGCGCACCTGAGGGTAAAAATCTCGGCTCGGTCTTTGGAAATAACAAAGTTGACCTCTCCCTCCGATTCAGACAGCCGGTAACCGAAGCGGACAGGTTACAGTATAATGCCATTACCGCGGCTGATCAGTTCTCTATGGAATACGAAGAAAAAATATCCAAGGCCGGAGGTATCGGTTTCTTTCTCGGAGGTATAGGTCCGGACGGGCATATAGGGTTTAACATCAGAGGTTCGGACCACTTCTCTACGACCAGGCTTATTCCTATTAATTATGAAACAGCGGCGGCCGCGGCAACTGATCTGGGCGGCATTGAAATATCACGCCAGAAAGTAGTTATAACCATCGGACTTAAGACTATTACCACAAACCCAACCGCAACTGCAATTATCATTGCGGCAGGTGAATCCAAAGCAAAGGTCGTAAAAGATGCAGTGGAAAATACCCCTTCGGTCCTTTATCCGGCAACCGCCCTCCAAAATCTAAAAGGCGCGGCATTTTACATTACCCACGGCGCAGCAGCACGGCTCACAGAAAGACGGCTTGAAAATCTAAAAGCTTACGGGAATAATATACCCCTTGAAGCAAAAGAAAAGATCTTAATAGATGTAGCTTATAAGAATAAGAAACGGCTTATCGAACTGGAAACGGAGGATCTCGCGGCTGACAAACTCGGGAATCATCTTTTAAAACATGACAGGGATATTTTAGACACCGCTGCCAAAATTGCCTGCGATATTAAAGAAAAGATGCTAAAGGGTTCGGAAAACCTCTCCGATCAGGTGATACTGCATACCGCGCCTCATCATGACGATATAATGCTCGGCTATCTCCCTTACATCCTTCACTTGGTCAGAAATCCGAAGAACGAACATTATTTTGCGACTCTAACAAGCGGTTTTACTTCTGTTACCAGCTCCTATATCCTCTCCATCATGAATAATCTGGAGAAAAAGCTTATAAATAAAGAGTTTGGAGAACTTCTTTCGAAAGGCTATTTTGCAAAAGACAACCAGGCAAGCCGTAACAGGGATATTTATCAGTATCTGGACGGTGTCGCGGCCAACAAGAAAGAGATGCAGGTAGAAGGTGAAACAAGGCGTTTACTCCGGAATCTGATGGAACTCACAGAAAAAACAACTCCCGTGGAGATACTTAAAGAAATTAAGAAGCTAAACGACTATTTTTCAACAAGCTATCCCGGGAAAAAAGACAGTCCGCTCGTCCAGAAACTAAAAGGGACGGTGCGTGAGTGGGAAGAAGAACTTACCTGGGGTCATCTCGGGTTCAGTTGTGACCATATCTTCCATCTCCGTCTCGGTTTTTATACCGGGGATATTTTCACACAGAACCCCGAAGTCGAACGTGATGTTCAGCCGACGCTTGAACTCCTTAGAAAAACCAAACCCACGATAGTTACCGTTGCCTTTGACCCGGAAGCCAGCGGACCGGATACACATTACAAGATACTACAGACAATAGCGGAAGCCCTAAAGATATATCTTAACGAGGATAAAACAAGAAAAGTAACAGTCTGGGGTTACAGGAATGTCTGGTTCAGGTTCCACCCCTCGGAAGCCGACATTTTCGTACCGGTTTCAATGAATTCTCTCGCAATCATGCGTACCGCCTTTATCGATTGTTTCGGTTCGCAAAGATCCGCATCCTTCCCGAGCTACGAATACGACGGACCTTTCTCAGACTTGGCGCAGAAAATAATGGTGGAGCAGTATTCGGTAATAAAGACCTGTCTTGGCAGGGACTTCTTTTTATCGCACCCGGTCGCCAGAACACGCGCAACCAGAGGTATGGTCTTCTTAAAATCCATGACACCAAAGGAATTTTTCACCCACGCGCAGTCGTTGAAGAAGCTGACGGAATAACATAAAACAAATTCGAAGCTCTATCCTCCAAAAAGACCGGCGGACGACTAAATATTTGTTTTAATGGAAAGTCGAATTCGAAACTCGCGAAGTGAAACGGAGTCCGCCAACGCTTTGTGGCGGAAAGTAAAAGCGTTGTAACGATATTAATATAGTTCTAATAATGTTTGACCTATCCCTAATAGATCATTGTTCTATCTGTGCCATCTGCCTTCCTTAACATAAATATATTTCGGCATCCGCCGCGGCGGAAGACCTGATTTTCCGGGTCATTTTTTCTTGGTGCCAAAGAAAAGCTCGCTTGCGGATACCGTTATAAAAAGTATTTTCTCGTCAATTTTGAGACCTTCGAGATTCCTTGACGGACGCTGCCTTGCGGTATAATTTATATCAAGATTAAGTTTTACCAGAAACTCAAACGGGAGAGTAAAGCCAATCGTATAGCCTCCGCCTGTTGATTTCACTCCCAGAAGGTACATATACGTAAGCTCATACCCCGCCCTAAGCGAAAAAGTGTTAAAGAACCACTGTTCGGCCGCCGGCGTAAGATTACCGATGTAATAGTTGACATCACTGTACAGATAATTATTCTGCTTTAATACCAGGAACGTCTGCCTGTCATTCAAAGAGAAGCTGAGCGTGTTCTCCAAAACGGCAGGAACATTGTAAGCGGTAAAATCATCCAGAGAAAATGAATACTTATACAGTTTTTCGTTCGTAGCGGCATAGTAAGAATCAAAGAGCACGGAAGCCGTATCATCCATCAGCACCAATCCTGCTTGCCAGGCAAGAGCCGTAGACGCTCTCTTGCTGTACTCGGAGCTATTCTCATCCAAAGGAGGTAATGACAGTTTATTGAGCAGGTAAAAACTCCTTGTTTGATTGTACATACTTGTTCCGAGCCCAAGTGAGAAATTTTTATTAACTTTAACTCCTGCCGTAACGATAACTCCGGAGTCCGTGATATTGTTGTTTGCAACAACAGTGTAATATGGCTTTCCCCCGCTTTGAGCGGAACCGATACTATTATATTGTCCATTTATGGCATCTTTAATGGCAAAGGAGAAGTATTCAAAACCCACACCAAAACCCGAAAGTACAGGGAAGTAGTAAGCGTTTAAGCCCTTTGTTGCGCTTTCAGCAACTCCCTGCTCTGCTCCGGGTGTGGCAATTAAAAGTGTCGGATCATTTACCGGGGTTATCCCGCTGCTTGAAGAAAAGAAAGTATCTGAATCCAGGAAACTCAAAAATGCCGGATTCTGATAGGAAACATAAAGCTCAGGCATAACTTTAAATTTAGTCGTATTTTTAAAAAGCTTGTTTATATAGAATTTAACAGCGTCATTGGTCGGGTCAAGTTTTTTTGCTTCCGCCAGGTCCTTCTTCGCCGAGACATAATCTTTTTTATCATAGGAATTAACGGCCTGAGAGAAATTAACTGCGACTTCAACCGATTTTGACTGTGCTCTGGCAATCTTTAGCTCAGTATCAGCCGGGACAACTGCCGAGAAATTAACGAGAACTGCTTTTGCAATAAAAGCCGAGATGTAGTCATATTTTCCCGGATCTTCCTCGAGTTTGCCGTCGAATAACACCAAACCCGTCTCGGTATCTACCACGCGGTAAGTTATAAAGATCCTTCCAACAATATCAATTATTTTTCCGGTGACCAGGTAGTTAGCCGCCAGCATCTTTCCTATCTTGATGCTATCCTTCTCGTCAACCAGTCCGGTAAGCGTGAATTTCTGCTCTTCAATTATTTCACGTCTCTTTTCTCTTTCCACAAGTGCAATATCCTTCGACTTTGACAGTTCAACACTTATAAACTCGGCAAAACCCTTACCGAAGTAGGCGTACATGGGATTATTTGACTGTAATTCAAAGTCCATAATCGAGATCTTTACCGGTTTGCTATACACTTTCGGAACATCTTTAACTTCTTCTTTTATTCCGAGAGTTTCTTTAACCACCTCTTTAACAAGTTCCTTTAAAAAAGTGACGTCCCCGAAGATGTCCGTCTTAACCGTATACTGCATACCTGTCTCTGAGACCAGCTTACCGTTTATCAGCGTCCCATCTTTAAAAACATACTTTTCAGCGAAGACGTTCAAGGGAAGTAAGGAAAGCAAAAAAAGAAGGGGAAGTAAACGAAGAAAGAGATGTTTTTTCATTTTTATTCCTTTTAGAGCTCATTTAATAAGATTATTATAGGTCAAATACTAATTACTTGCAAGACGAATCTAAACTCAATAATTAAGATCTAAATTCTAATCACTAATACAGACTGTGTCGCAATTCAATTTTTAGCTTCACGGCCACAATATATAGGCTTGATAAATCGAGCAACTACAATCTGTTGTGTAGTAAAATATATTTTTCTAATTGCGACACAGTCTGAATAACTAATTCTCAAGCACTAAACAAAATCAATGTGCTTATTATTAATAAACTTCCTATTTAGTGCTTAGTGCTTTATTCTTAGTTATTACTCTATTTTTACTTTATTGTAACATCCAAGCATTTTCTTACATTTGTATATTTTTTCTCAAGAAGAGCAATAGCATAAGATACCGCTTCGCTGACTCCGGTTTTACCCTTGACCAGTATCTGCACGGCTTTGCCTTTTTTTGACGGGAGGCAGGCAGGGATAGGACCTAAAACTTCAACATTCTTATCCCCTTTTCTTGCCAGGCAATCCATAAATTCTACTGCTCTCACTCCTGCTTCTTCTTCGGTTTTCCCTGAAATCAGGATCTCGCCCAGCCGGTAAAACGGCGGATATTTCAGCACTTCCCGCATTTTAAGCTCTTCGTTCTTAAACTTTTCTACTTCCTTTTTAATGAGTGCTTCCATTATCCTGTTTTCTTTTTTCATCACCTGGACAAACACCTTTACGCCCGGATTTGAAGCATCCAAAATAGAAAGTACGAGTTCCAGAGCTTTTTCCGTGGAATCAAACGAAGGAAGATTTGTTACATAATCAAAACCAAGAAGCCCCACGACTCCCTTTTTCATCTCTCTCACATAAGGCATCGCCAACTGAGTCCCGACGATGATTTCAGTTTTCCCATCAACAAATCTTTTTAAAGCGGCCTTCTTTTCCGACCCCTTGGTTAAAAGTTCAGAATCTATCCTCTCCATCGGGACATATTTCAGAGTCTTCTTTATCTCCTGGGCAGCTTTTTCAACACCAAGCCCCGCGGCATAAAGCAAAATTCCTTTGCAAGACGAACAGCTGTCAGGTATCTTACTTTTTTTACCGCAGTAACGGCACCGGATGGTATTATCCTCTTTATGAATAGTCACACCGACACCGCATTTTTCACATTTAACCGTTTCCCCGCAATCATTACAACGGAGTGAAGTGGAAAAACCCTTGCGGGTTGCGAGTAAAACACCACGGCCCCCGTTTTTCAAAGCTTCTTTGAAAGCATTATCCAGCTTGAAAGATATCACTTTATTTTTATCATAGAAATCAACCAGTTCAAGACAGGCATAGTCTTGTGACTTTCTCAGAACAACAGGATACTTATTCACCGCGTTCAGAGAAAGAGAGTATGACCCCAGAAGTACTTTTAACCCTTCAAGTTCACCCCTCTTAAGTACCGCAGAAACCGTTGAAAACCTCGGAGTTTCATCACTTTCATACGCGGAAGAGTTCTCCTCCTCCACAATGATAGTCGAAAGCCCGTTTATAGGAAGAAATGCCGCCTGCCTGGTTGCAACAATAACCTTCGGAAAAGGATAAAGCATCCCTTTGAGCGCTTCAAAAGCTGCGCCATGACTGAGCCGCGAACTAAAACGGATAACAGGTGACTTACACCGCTCTTCAATTTGTGCCGCAAAGGTCTCTATGTGTGCAACTTCCGGAACAAGAAGGAGTACAGTCTCTTTCTCCTGTAAAATATTTTCTATTTCTTTCAGATAGTAATCAACCCGGTCAGAAAGGGGAGCTTCAATCCCGCTTACTTCATTTTTCCCGTTCCTGATTATAAGTCCGCATTCCGGCTGCCACTCTTTTTTTCTCGTCGGGAAATATTTCAATTTTCCCGGATACATGGCATGCAGGGTAAGTCCTAACGAAGCGCAATACTCTTTTGAGATCCAATTTGCGAGCGAGAAAAGAGGCTGTGCAATTACAGGAAACGGATCATAAAGCCCGATTATTTCTTTTAACCCTTTAATTGTACTTTCTTTAGGGAAAGACACCACAAAACCCGTTGTTTTACGGAAACCAAGGGGTATTATTACTCTTTGAAATAAGTTAAGCTTAGAGGCAAGGTATTCCGGTACTATATAGTGAAAAGTTTTCCCCGAAGGGGCATTAATTGCTACTTCCGCATAGACGGTCATATTCTTTCCTTAGGAATTTTACATCTTTCCATACATCCACCTTATAAGCAGGATTCCTAAGACAGGCCGACGGATGAAAAGTCGCCACCACCTCTATTCCATTCCAGTCGAGCGCCCTGCCGCGAAGCTTTGTAATTCCTTCTTTAGTGTTTAACAAAGTCTGAGTTGACGGATTTCCAAGAGTACAGATGAGTTTTGGTTTTAATATCTCTATTTGCCTGTAAAGATACGGAATACAAAGTTTTATTTCTTCCGGTTCCGGCGCCCGGTTATTAGGCGGACGGCATTTTAAGATATTTAAAATAAATATTTCTTCCCTTTTAAACCCGATTGCCTCTATTATTTTGGTAAGAAGCTGCCCTGACCGCCCGACAAAAGGCCTTCCTTGTTCATCCTCATCCGCGCCGGGAGCTTCCCCGATAAAAATAAGCTTTGCTTCAGGACTGCCTTCTCCGAAAACAAAATTAGTACGGGTCTTACAAAGAGAACATTTTTTGCAGTTTTTTATCTCTTCGAAATAAGCTTTTAGAACTTTTGCATTGGCTTTACCTTGTTTGGTAATAACAACGGGGCAGACAGGCTCTATCCTGCTTTTGGTTTTATTTTTATTCACAATTACCGTTTCCTTCATACTTGCCTTTAAATCTTCCTTAAAGTAAACAAACCCGTCTTCCAGGGATTGCTTTGCTTCATTCTGAAGCGCTTTGACTACTTCAGAGATACTATTACTTGGATTTCTTTTTTGATTCAACATACTTCACTTTATGATTCAAAACTTCCTCAAGCGCTTGTGTGGCAACTCTGGCATAGGACTTCTTATCATCATTTTCCCTTTCATTTATCACTCTTGCCCGTAGTGCTGCAACAACAGAAACCCTGAATTTATTCGTTTCCTTATCAAGTAACTTTTCCAGATAAAATGTACTCATTCTTCCTCCTAAAAACAGTTTGTAAAGTTTGTAAGGTTTTTAAAGTTCATAAAGTCTTACATTAATGTGGTATTACTATATTAATAACTCCAAAATGCGAACCTAGTACCCAGTACCAGTTTTTATATTTTGAAAGCGTTATTATACCAGATAAACCCTGTCTGTACTACATTTTTTTACCCAAATTATTTTTTGCCAATACAATGTCTTTCTGCCAGGATTATGCTTTCAATTGTCTTTACCGTTTCATTTAAGCTGTCATTAACCACTAAATAATCATACTTTTTAAGATATTCCAACTCTTTTACGGTAGTATTAAGCCGCACTTTGATCTGCGCCGCAGTTTCTGTACCTCTTTTTTCCAGACGTTTTTTCATTACTTCCAGCGACGGCGGAAGAAGGAATATCAGGACTGAATTTTTGAATTTTTTCCTTATTGTGGCTCCTCCTTTTACATCTATCGTCAAAATTATCGCTTTATTTTTTGCCACCTGTTCTTCAATATATTTTTTCGGCGTACCATAATAACTCTCATGGACCTGTTCCCATTCCAAAAAGTAATCCTGCTTGATAAGTTCCGGAAATTTCCTGCCTACAAAAAAATAATCCAGACCTTCCTGCTCTCCTTTTCTGGGCAACCTGGAGGTGGCAGAAATAGAATTAACAATTAAACCTTTGCCTCTCTTTACCAGCTCCTTACAAACTGTAGTCTTCCCGACTGCCGTAGGCGAGGAAATTACAACCAGTAAACCCTGCGGCTTCACGGCTCGCTTAACAACTGAATTAAAAGTTTTGCTATTCAACATTTTGGACCTGCTCCCTGATCTTTTCCAGTTCTTCTTTAAAAGCAACCACCATATGCGAAACTGCGCTGTTACTGCATTTACTTCCAATCGTATTTACCTCTCTCAGAAATTCCTGAACAAGGAAATCCAATTTACGACCTTTGGTACCCTTTGAATTTATTATGTGGTAGAATTCATTAATATGGCTCCTAAGTCTCGTGATTTCCTCGGAAATATCACTTTTCTCAACCATGAGGGAAACCTCGGTGTAAACCCTGCCGGCGTCCATTTTAACATCCTTGTAATTGCTTTTTACTTTATCTTCTATGCGCTTTTTATTGTCACCCTTCGATTTATGGTTAGTTTTCTCAATACCCTCTAAGAGTTTTTTCAAGGTATTAATTCTGGCAACAAAATC
The DNA here is from genome assembly GCA_001778375.1 of Candidatus Firestonebacteria bacterium RIFOXYD2_FULL_39_29. NCBI lineage: Bacteria > Candidatus Firestoneibacteriota > Candidatus Firestonebacteria bacterium RIFOXYD2_FULL_39_29. The sequence goes on along the minus strand of MFGV01000036.1, from coordinate 24,921 downwards.
TTTCTTAATTCTTCCCCCTTCACGCTCTCTCGCTTTCACAAACATTGAGAGGGCCTTCTCAAGGGCTTCTTTAATCTGATCCCAGCCTACCTGTTTTTCTTCGTAAACTCTAAATATGTCAGGAAGCTTGATTACATCGGCCAGTGTAATATCCCCTTTAATATGAAGATTTTTTTTCAAATCATTTACAGATCTTATATATTCTTTTGCCAGATGATGATTAATGGCAACTCTTTGATTTTTATAGCCCTCAAGGATAAATATCGCAAGATCAATCCTTCCCCTGTCAATTTCTTTTCTTAATATTTCTTTCATTCTCTCCTGAAACTGTATAAGCTGGGAAGCCATCCTATAATTAACATCAAAATACTTGTGATTTACCGAGCTTATCTCCACGGCGTATTTAATATTCCCGGACTCGTTCTTCCCCCTGCCAAATCCCGTCATGCTTTTCATAGTGCCGCTCCTGTGAGCTCCAGTTTATAAGGTTCATAAAGTTTTTAAAGTTTGTAAGCAAAGCTTTTCTCGATATGTATAATATATACTTGTCAGCATCCGTTGACAAACCGAGATAAAGTCTTTTTTAACGGTGTCATTATTCAATTTCACAACTCATTAATTAGCACTCGTAACTCGCGACCCGTCACCCGCAACTTTTTTACTTCGTAATTGATAGCACCAACGCCAGCACTGCCACTCCTGAAGTAACAATCCCCAGGTATTCCCATGCCATAATACCTTCTGCCGGCTTGCCGCTTTCCTTTACTTTAATTTCACTTACACTTTTCTTCAATTCTATTGTGTCAGTAATATTAGAGTTAAAATTTGTTCTCATGATCGATAAGGCATCCTTAAGAGCCCTGGCTTCATCAGACCCCACCTTAATATCATCTTTGGCAATATCAAGTTTTACTCTAAAAGATTCTGTCTGTGTTTTCAACCCGGTTAAAATGAGTTTATCCGCTTCAGCCTTTTTATTTGTCTCGGCCAGCGCTTCATTAACCACATCAAGCGTTACCTTTAGATTCTCCAGGTTTTTTTCCGCAATTGTCAGTTTATCACCGTTAACCTTCAGTCCGGCCTCAAAAGCCTTAAAAGTTTTCAGTATTTCGGAGTTTGCTTTGACAAGAGCTTCATACTTTGCATTCAATTCTTTATAAGAATTTTCTATTTTTTCGTGCGCAACTTTTATTTGTTCTATTTCCTGGCCCTGTTTATCCAGTTCCGGTTTTAAATTTGGCAACACAGGTACGGAAGTTATCATAGAAGTCGTGGTAGCCGGTGTACCGGAAGTACTTTCCGCTGCCAATAAGTGCCCTAGAAAAAGTATGCACGCAAATAGTGTCCTAAAAAGCATGAAAAGAGCCTATAAGCAGTTTGACCGTCCGGGTCGCAAGGAGTAAAAATTGCTCCGGAAGGATACAAATACACAGTATCATAAATAAAGAGCTGTAAATGATAATATTTAACGGCCTTGACAATTTCAAAGGTTCAGTAATTTTTATTTCCTTCGCAAAGTACATATAATAGGCGATGCGGGCGTAGAAATAAAGAGCAATAACACTGTTAAGCACGCCTATTACAGCCAGCCACACATAATGCGCTTCAATGGCCGCACCCAAAACCATCAATTTTCCAAAAAATCCCGCCGTAGGCGGAACTCCCGCAAGTGAAAGGAGGAAAACAAAAAATACGAATGAAAGACCCGGGCTTACAACCGAAAGTCCGGCGTAATCTCTTATATCATCGCTGCCGGTTTTGTTATAGATAGCTATCGCAAAAGCGAAAGCACCCATATTTGTAAAGAGATACGCGAGAGTATAAATAAGCACAGACTCCACGCCGAGTAAACCATAAGCCACAAAACCCATCATAATATAACCGACATGGGCGATACCGGAGTAAGCCAGCAAGCGCTTTACATTGTTTTGTGTAATAGCAACAAGATTTCCGACCGTCATTGTAATCGCGGCAAGTACGGCAAGTATCAGATTAACATTGGCATTTTCCGGAAGGATAGCCAAAAAGGTACGAACCAGTACTGCAACTCCCGCACTCTTTGAAGCTACAGAAAGAAAAGCAGTAACCGGAGTAGGTGCTCCTTCATATGCGTCCGGCGCCCACATATGAAACGGCACCAGAGCTATTTTAAAGCCAAACCCTACAAGCATTATTATTAGACCAATAATAAATAACGGACTGACACCGTTTGCTATAATATATTTTTGAATAGAAAGAAATGAACTGGCTCCTGTAATTCCGACTATAAAGGAAGCACCGTAAACAAAGACTGCGGAAGAGAAAGCGCCAAGAAGAAAATACTTTACCGCTCCCTCCCCGCTTTTCATATCCTTTCTAAGGAACCCTACAAGCACAAAAAAAGTTATACTTACAAATTCTACACTTAAAAAGAGCATTAAAAGATCGGAAGCTCCCGACATCAGCATCATCCCGAGGGTTACAAGAACCACCAAAGAGGTGTACTCCCCTATTTTATTATCTTCCAGCGGCTTGTAATCCCTGCTCATCATGAGCATAAATATTGCAGAGACGAGAATTATTATTTTAAAGAAACCTGCAAAGGAATCAACTATTATAGCATTATAAAAATAATAAGCGCCCTGCTGGCGGAGATTTCCCAGTGTCAATATAAGAGCAAAAACAAATCCAAAAGCTGCAATATCAAGAATAAGCCTCTTTGATTTAACCGGAAGAAGAATATCTGCCGCAATAACAAGGAACGCCAGGCATAAGACAAATACTTCAGGGGTAAGAGCAAGTAGACCCTGAAGCATCTCAACAGGTATCACTCCCGTCATATTTTTACCCCGAGCAGCGCAACAAGGGAGTTAACGCTTTCAACAGATATACCAGAAGCTATTAAAGGCATTACACCAAGAAGGAGCATAAGAACAATCAAAGGCACAATTGCAATATATTCTCTTACCGTCATATCAGGAAGGTCTTTCCATTTCGGGTTAAGCGGGCCCATAAACACCTTTTGTATCATTATCAAAAAGTAGGCTGCCGTAATAACAAGTCCGGCAACAGAAAGCCCGGTGAATATTTTAAAAACCACGGGATTTACGGTAGAACTAAATGCGCCTGAGAAACACATAAATTCAGAGACAAAACCGGCGAGTCCCGGAAGACCCAGTGAACCAAGGCAGGTCAGAATCATAATACCTGCATAAACAGGCATTTTAGTCATAAGTCCGCCAAAGCCCTCGATATCACGGGTGTGCGCGCGATCATAGATAACACCGACTAAAAAGAAGAGCGCCCCGGTTATAATTCCGTGAGTCACCATTTGAAGTATTGCTCCGTTTAAACCTACGGTCGATAAGGCCGCCATACCGAGAAGACAATAACCCATGTGATTTACAGAGGAGTACGCAATCATCTTTTTTAGATCTTTTTGCGCCATGGCGACAAACGCACCGTAAACTATATTTATAAAAGCCAGTATTAAAAGCGGAATAGCAAAGTATTTAGTCGCTTCAGGAAGAATTGTATAGCTGATACGGAGCAGTCCATAGGTACCCATCTTAAGGAGTACACCCGCAAGTATTACAGAAACTGCGGTAGGAGCTTCCACATGAGCATCCGGCAACCAGGTGTGGAACGGAAAAATCGGGACTTTGATAGCAAAACCAAGAAAAAGAGCAGCATAAACAATATACTGCTGAAAACCCGGGGTAAGACCGTGAATCTTTGATAATTCAATAATGTCAAAAGTATGTGTAGGATTTGCAGCAGTAATAGGACTCGAAAGATAAAGAGCCAGTATACCAAGGAGCATTACTACGGAACCAAACAACGTATACAGGAAAAACTTGATAGCGGCGTACTCTTTTCTCGGTCCGCCCCAGATCCCTATCAAGAAATACATCGGTACCAAAGTGATCTCCCAGAATATATAGAAAAGGAAGAAGTCTAATGCCACAAAAACGCCGATCATTCCTGTTTCAAGAAGAAGGAAAAAGAAGAAATACTCTTTCACTCTCTCTTTTATATTGAAAGAATATACCGCAGCAAGAAACGACAGAAAAGGAGTAAGGACTAACATCGCCATCGACAAGCCGTCCAGCCCCATAAAGTAAGAGATGCCAAAAGAAGGTATCCAGGCTGCTCTTTCAACAAACTGAAGGTCTGCAGTCCCTCTATTAAATGTAAAGAACACATAGAAACCGAGCACCATGGTAAGGAACGTGACAACAGCTGAGACCCAGCGCACTAGGTTATCCTTCCCCTTCGGCGCAAAGAGTATTACTATAGCGCCCACAAGCGGTAAGAATGTAATTAATGTTAAAATCGGCATACAACCTCCATTAAAAAGATTCCACAGATTTCAAAGCTACTGGATTCCACTGATACAAACCCAAACAGCTCTAATAATTCTTTATTTTTTACAATTAAAGCAAATTACTTGAATATTATCCGGAGCAAGACGATAACGAAGAGTCCGGATACTGCAATAAGAATATAATTTTGTATAAATCCTGTCTGTAACTGTTTTAGTATCTCTCCGCCTTTATTCGCGATCCAACCGGTACCATTTACGGCACCATCCACTATTACTTTATCAAAGAGATTTTGCAGTTTGCTCATAAGTACCGTCATAAAGCCGGAGCCGTTAACCGCGCCGTCCACAACCTTCTGGTCAAACTTAAAAAGGAAGTTACCTAATCCTTTCACGGGTTTTATAAATATTATTTCATACAGTTCGTCTATATAATATTTATTACTAAGAAGTTTATGTATTGAAGCCAGTTTTTCAGCCAGATATTCCGGGGATATTTTTTTAAGGTAGTACATAAAGAAAGCAAGAGTGATACCGAGCACGGCAACGGTTATAGACATGTTCCTGACAAAATGAGAACCCGCTTCCGCTCCGCCTTCCCCCGCTCCCTCGACACCAAAATACACCAGATGTTCAAAAGAATGTCCCATAACAAAAAGCCCGCCGGCAACGATAGAAAGCACTGCCAGCACAATTAAAGGCACCGTCATAGTTTTGGGAGACTCATGCGCATGGATCTCTGTACGCGATGTTCCGGTAAAGGTCATGAAGAATAATCTAAACATATAAAATGCAGTCATAAAAGCGGTAATCGTACCCACCCAATAAATGACCATATTTCCACTGTTGAACGCGGCAGAAAGAACCTCTTCTTTGGAATAATAGCCGGAGAAACCCGGAATACCGGATATAGACAGACAGGCGATCAGGAAAGTCACCATAGTGATCTTCATCTTCTTCCCGAGGCCGCCCATCTCCCTTATATCCTGTGTTCCTGAGCCGTGAATTACGGAACCGGCACCGAGGAATAAAAGGGCTTTAAAGAAAGCGTGCGTCGTGAGGTGGAACATTCCCGCGGTATAACCGCCGACGCCCAGTGCCATTATCATATACCCGAGCTGGCTCACGGTGGAGAAAGCAAGTACTCTTTTAATATCATAAGCTACAAGCGCCATAGAAGCGGCAAAGATCGCGGTGAAAGCACCGGTATAACCAACAACGGCCATGGCTAAAGGCGCGCATTTGTAAATAAAGAAAGTCCGGGCCACCAGATAAACACCTGCGGCAACCATTGTAGCAGCGTGAATCAAAGCGGAAACAGGTGTCGGACCTTCCATCGCATCAGGCAGCCAGACGTGTAAAGGAAACTGCGCCGATTTCCCGACCGCACCACAGAAGATCAAGATCCCAATCAGGTTAAGCATGCCGACAGTCACACTGCCGGAAGCTAAATTCGCGATTACAAGTTCTCCCAGCTCTTTAAAATTAAACGTGCCGAAAACTGTAAACAAAAGTAAAAGACCCGCGAAGAAACCCAGGTCACCGACTTTAGTCGTTATAAAAGCTTTTTTACCCGCATCTGAAGCGCTCTTTTTTTCATACCAGAAACCGATTAGGAGGTAAGAAAAGAGCCCTACAAGTTCCCAGCTGATGAACAAAAGCAGGAAATTGTTCGCAAGCACCAGACCGAGCATCGCGACGGTGAACATGGAAAGGTATGCATAAAACCTGGAGTACCTCGGATCCCCGTTCATGTAGCCGATGGAGTAGAGTTTAACCAGCAAGCTTACAGTCGTCACGACCACAAGCATTACAGCGGTTAAACCGTCCAGCATTATGCCGAGTTTGACACCCGAACTGCCGAAATTAAGCCAGTCAAAGGTGTATTCGACTATTTTCTCACCACCCGCCAGCATGCCAAAGAAGAGATACAAAGATATAACAAAAGATACCGAAATTGCCGCCAGGGAAACATAAGCCGCATTAGTTCCGACCCTTTTGCCGAAGAAAATGTTAACGACAAACGCCAGAAGCGGCAAAAGTGGGATAAGTATCAATAAAAGAAGCGTCATTTTTTCTACCATTTTAGAAGATCCATTTTCTCAACATACACAGACTTAAGTTTTCTATATATTGAAAGAATAAGAGCCAGCCCGACTGCAGTCTCCGCCGCGGCAAGCGTAATAATAAATATCGGAAATATTATCCCGATAGAGTTTTCCAAATTAAGAAATTTGTTAAACGCAACCAGATTAATATTTGCAGAATTAAACATAATCTCTATCGCCATTAGAATACCAATAGCATTTCTTCTGGTCAATACGCCGTAAACACCGATTAAAAAAAGCACCAGACTGACTATTAATATTGTATAAAAATACAGACTATTCATCTTTTTTACCTACAATTGCCATTGCACCTATCAAAGCGGCAAGAAGAACTACGGATGCCACTTCAAAAGGAAGCACATATACCGTGAGTAAAAGCCGTCCGACATCTCCGGTAATTCCTCCCTGCAAAACTGATTTTTCAAAACCCTGTAAACCGGAGGTCAAAATAGCATAAGAAAGCATTATAAAAAGCAGAACACAAACAATGATTGCCGGAAATTTCTGTTCGTTTGTCTGCTGTAAAAGATGACTTTGTACCCTAGAGGTAAGCATTACGGCAAAGAGAATAAGAACAATAACCCCTCCGACATAGAGAAGTATCTGGACAATCCCGAGGAAATCCGCATCAAAAACAAAGAACATGGCGGCAACAGAAAGTAAAAAAACCGCTAAAAACAAAGCAGAATGCATGACGCTTCTGACCGAAACCACTAAAAATGCAGAAGCAATAGCAATTACTGCGAATAAAAGAAATATCCCATAAGTTACCGGAACTACACTTATAAAAGACAAATCCATGCTTTACTTTCTCCTTAAAAAAACAAGTAACGGCGTCAAGATACAAAAGCACCGTTAATCTAAAAATTATATCATTTATAGGAGCATTTTTTCAAGGAGAAATTACGTGTGGTACATGAAACTATTGATAGATATTGTTTTATCTGTGACATCGCATTTGCATCTCGTCAAAAGATCCGTCTTAACAACAGATAATCTACTCGAATTTCAACTAAAAGTTTATGGTCAAAGACGGGTAATGCAGCAGTCCAAAAGTTGACAGGATAACAGAATAATCAATTTTTAAGTTTTCATAGACAAAACCGACTCCTGCAGAGATATTTGCTTCCGTGCCTTTAAGAGAAATACCTGCACGAATATTTAAATCCTCCATAAACAGATAATCCGCGCCAAACGCTTCCGAAAAAATACCGCCGCGGGGCCTTTCCACATCTAACGTAAGCATTAAATCTTTTCCCCGGAATCTTCCGTCATTCCTGCCTTTTTCCTGTCTTTTATTGAATTTTTTAACTCCGGAGCTCATTGAGGTATTCCCGACACTTTTTATCTTCTTTTTTTCAGGTTCATTCACAGAAAGCAGATACGCGACTCCCGCTCTCACAGTAATAGGAGCCGGATCACTCGTCTCGTTTAATGTCGCCCCGAAATTCTTTGCAATAAAACCGATACTCAGATCTTTATCAATAAGATACAGCAATCCAAGATCAAAAAATACCGCGCTTTGAAAAAAATCGTCAAGAGACATGTAAGTATATTTTGCATTTAATCCGAGTGAAAGCTCGGGCATTGCCTTAGGTAATGGAACAATAGCCCAGGAAAAAGTTGTAGCAGAGTTGTAAACAAGAATAGTTCCAAGTAAGGTTCCTGAATCATCCAGCTTTTCAAAACTATTCCAAACAAAAACCGTATTAACACCAAAAGTCATATTTTTAACAGGCAAAGCCACTGCTGCATACTCACAACGGGTATCTACAATATATTCCGAATGCATAAGGGAAAGCTCCATTTCTTCTATTTGAACAAGCCCCGCGGGATTATAGTATATCGCATCAACATTGTTTGCAAGTCCGGTAAATGCACCGCCCATTCCGATAGGCTTAGCACCAACATTGATTTTTAAAATTTCATTTCCTGTGCTTCCGGCGCCGGCATGAACGAGCGCGGCAAAAGCAAGAATTATCAGTGCTTTAAATTTATGTTTTCTCATTTTTTCTTCACCAATAGTTTACCTTTGGCAGTCTTAGTACCTGACGTAGCGACAACATAATATATACCGCTCGCAACTTCCTCTCCTGCCGTATTTTTTCCGTTCCAGGAAGCAAAACCGGTATCCGCATAAATTTCTGTTCCCGCTTCAGAAAGTGTCCTTATTTTCTCTCCTGACATACTATATATGGCAACTGTAAAGGATTGATTTACAGCCCCGGTGGCAATATTTAACTTTGCGCCCTCTTCTCTCGGATTAAACGGAATCGGATAACAAACCGCTTTGCTTACCGGAGCCAGAATATCAAGAACCCCGACGGTGGTTGATATAGTAGTGCTTAGACCTGCGGCCTCCGTAAATTTTATATCAAGAGTATGAGTAGTACCTTCATGCTCCGCAGTAGGATAGAAGGAATATGGTTCGTACGCACTGTCAAATTTCCCGTCTGAGGCAGAAGCCGGTACCCAATCTCCGCCATCCACACGATACATGACGGAAGATATATCTTTTATGGTAAAGCCTGATATCGGACCCCAACAAGGTCCAAAATCAGAAGAAACACCGGGAGGGGTTCCCGCTTTAGCTACTCCCGTTAATATTTTACCTCCTAAAGATACAGTTCCGGAAGGCGGTACTTCAAGCAAATCCATAACAGCATTTGCATTCAAATCAACCCAACCCAGCTGAGCTCTTGTGTAGGTACAAAAAGTTGTACCTGTGCCTGTTTTCATTATACAGTTTGGTTCAACAGCACCTAAATAATTAGTGTTCGGTGTGGAATAATACCCGCTGGTTGTAGCAGCATCCGAGTTCCCGTTTCCCGAATACTCATCCTGACCATAATAGATATGAACCGCTTCATGGGCTCCAGCAGCATGGTTAAAGTTAACGGTATAAGGCCCGCCAAAGTATGCAAACGATCTTCCATTTGTAGCTTCTACCTCAAAATCCATATAGGCCCAATCCGTTTTATAATTCTTCTGCAAAGTATTGCAATACGCTCTTTGACCGGAAACACCAAGAGCCGTTAGCACTTGAGGCATCCATTTGGCAATACCCGCTGTTTCAACGCTTATAGTAGTGCTCCCATAGTTAGCCGGCTCAAAGTCTACAGGGATTGTTTTAATCTCATAGATAAAAGTAATATGCGCTTTTGGCTCCGAGGCAATAAATTTATTCATCTCAGTTTGATAAGTGCTTGTATAAGTAGCAATTTCACCCAAGGTCCAGGTATGCACGATTGGTTCACTAGTCCCGTTACATTGAGGAAAGATAATACCTATTGCAGTACTCCCAAGAAGATAACCGGTAGTCATATAAGTAGCAGGCTCAGGAAGCACCTTACCAAAAAAACCCGGACTTTTATATTTTGCCGCATTGTAGTCAGGCGAAATAAGACAATCACTCCCGTCAAAGAAATAGGAAGGAAGAACTTCTGGTGCCGCAGGTGCTTTTTTAAGAGAATCCCGGTTTTGATTCCAGGCAATTGCGCCAATATTTGCCGAGCCGGTTAATGCACTTATTACCTGACTTTCAATTTTATCCGTATAAATCCCGGTTATTCCGTGAATGTTTTTTATTTTTTCACTGTTTTTATCATCTACAATCAAAACCGAAGGAGGGTAGATATGTTTAATCCAGACACCATTTACCTCTATATACTGCCTTGCCGGAGTCAATCCGTCAAAAGTTGTCGAATTTACCAGAATGAGCTTTTCCGCGGCCTGGATGAAAATGCACGATAAGATAACTGCAAATATTAAAATCATTTTTTTAAACATACATTCATCCTCCAAAAAGATATTTGCCTACAAGCTATGGCTGATTATTTTATCAAATCCAATGAATTAAATCACCTGCTATTAATTAAATTTTCAGACAATTAAAGAAGCAAGTAAAACAAATGTATTAAGTCAATTTGCTACGAAGATACTTACCTATTCAACGGCTTTCCGGACAAATGCGGTTCGAGTTTTGACAGATCTACATTAAATTGACTCAAAATAGTAGGCACAATATCCGCCTGAGTACCATTATTTATAACCGTCTTATCATTTGCAGCTAAAAATATCTCCGGAGATTTATTATGATTTTTTGACCCCTCGTTAAAACCATGATCAGCCGTAACATAGATGAGGGTTTTATCGTAGATCTTCAACTCCTTTAGCTTCTCCATAATTCTCCCGATCCAGGCATCCTCAAGGATAAAAGCGGCTTCATATTCCGGAGAGTTCTCACCATAACCGTGACCTTCTGTATCCGTATCCTTAAAATGAAAGAACATAAAAAATCTTTTATCCTTATATTGTTCCAGATAACCTAAGGCTTTCGGACCGACAACTTCTACGAGTCTCGTTTCATCCCCGTCCCAGACATCAATATTATTTTTTGCATTAAAATATGGCTGGGAAGATTTCTTCGCACCCATATACCCCTCTTTTCCCATTACCATTACCGTTATAATATTATTTTTCCCCTCAGCTTTTTCCAATCTCTCACAAATAGTGAATCCTTCAGGTATAGCCTTGTAGTTTCCATTGGTTACTACATTGTTAATCTCTTTTGAAAGCCCTGTTAACATCTCTGCGTGTCCCGGGCCGGTTTCCGTCTGATGTCCCTCAATTCTTATCTCCACAAGAGCACCGTTTGCTTTTAACTCTTTTATTGCAGGTAACTTACCGGCGCCAAGCAGTTCATAAAGATGCGCTCTTTGCGCTCCGTCAAGAGATATCAGGATAGCATTTTTAGTTTCGGCTGAAGCCGAAAACACAAAGAGCATGCAAAATAATACCGGGCGTAAAAATATTCTTAACATGAGGTTACTCCTTTTAATCATAAACCGGAGTGTTACTCCGGCTATTCATAATATATTTAATTATTGTAACATACATAGTATTCCCAAATAAATGATTTTGAGTTTTACAAACAAGATCAAAACAGTTATAATAGCTTTAGTCCCCGGACTACAGGGAAAGATATTAACATAGCCGGCTTAAGCTGGTTATTTTTTTTCAAGAGGCGGTATTTTTGAGCCAAATAGATGAGATAAATAAAAGAAAGACTTTTGCAATAATCAGTCATCCTGACGCAGGGAAAACAACCCTTACGGAGAAGTTTTTGCTTTTCGCGGGGGCAATACAGAGCGCAGGCGCGGTAAAATCAAACAAGATCCAAAAAAGCACAATTTCCGATTTTATGGAAATAGAAAGACAACGAGGAATCTCGGTTGCCTCGGCGGTAATGAGTTTTGAATACAAGGAAATGAATATCAACCTTCTGGATACTCCGGGTCACAAAGATTTTGCAGAAGATACATATCGAACGCTCACAGCAGTTGACAGTGTGATCCTCGTGGTAGACAGTGTCAAAGGCGTGGAAGAGCAGACAGAAAAGCTTATGAAAGTCTGCCGCATGAGAAATACCCCGGTTATTATATTTGTAAACAAACTCGACAGAGAAGGCGGAAGCCCTTTTGAACTCCTTGATGAGCTGGAAAACAAACTTAATATAAAGGTAAGGCCTTTAAGCTGGCCCATAAGCAGGGGTTCCGACTTTAAAGGTGTTTATAACCTCCACAATCAAAACCTTTATCTTATGCGCTCCCAGGGAAAAGATGTTATCGCAGTTTCTGACCTCAAAAACAAATTACTGGACGAACAGATAGGGGCGAACCACGCAAAGCAGTTAAGAGAAGATATGGAGCTCTTTGACGGGGTTTATGATCCCTTCGACAAGTTTCATTATCTTTCGGGTACTCTGGCGCCTGTGTTCTTCGGCAGCGCGCTTAATAACTTCGGAGTTAAAGAACTTCTGGATACGTTTGTCGAAATTGCGCCCGGACCGGGGCCTATGATGACCGAAAGCCGTAAGGTCCTTCCGGAAGAACCGGCTTTCAGCGGTTTTGTTTTCAAGATACACGCAAATCTAGATGCCCGTCACCGGGACCGTATTGCCTTTTTCAGAGTCTGTTCCGGAAAATTCGAAAGGAATAAATTCTACCATCATGTCCGCTTAGGAACAGAACTTCGTTTCAACACCCCCGCAAGCTTTTTAGGACAGAAGAAAGAGCTCATTGAAGAAGCTTACCCCGGAGATGTTATCGGACTGTATGACAAGGAGAATTTTAAGATAGGAGATACTTTAACCGAAGGCGAAGAGCTCAAATTCCACGGAATACCCAGCTTCTCTCCGGAGATATTTAAAGAACTAATCCACACATCCATGAAAGCAAAACAGCTGGAGAAAGGAATCCACCAGCTCACAGATGAAGGTCTGGCTCAGCTCTTCACCTTTACCTATGGCCGCCGCAAGATCGTCGGAACAGTAGGTCAACTACAATTCGAAGTAATTCAATACCGCTTAAAACACGAGTACGGCGCCGAGTGTCGTTTTGAGCCGCTAAAGTTCTACAAAGCCTGCTGGATAACCTCTAAAAACCCGGTAATGTTTGAGGATTTCTGCCGTTTCAAAGCCGACAGTTTGGGCTACGATAAGGATAAGAACCTGGTCTTCTTTGCGGAATCAGAATGGTCCCTCAACTACTTCATGGAAAAGTACCCGGACGTAGAGTTCCATTTCACTTCAGAGTTTAAGAAAGGTTAAATTCCCCTTTCCCTAGTTCATCCGCCCAGGTGGATTTCGCAAAGAATATATGGTCTAATATTTAAACCTTTGCTTAACGTTCCCCTGATCTATTCATTATCCTCTTCTTATCTATTCTCGATTCTCTGCTCCACCAGGAAGGTACGGTTGGGGGTAATGTCCGTACTAGATACGGAATCCAGCGTCTTTTTACTTTTTCTTTAATTTCTCAAACGGCCGGTTAAATATCTCTTTATTCATATATTTTGCTTTTATTTTAGACGTCCTGCGAAGCTTCGCAGTGAGTTCACGGGCTATACCTCCGCCGGAACTCATAACCACTTTTTGTTTCAAGCTCTGCCTTAAAGCATAGTTACAATCTTTACATCCGAGCTCTCTTCTTACGCCTATAGGCCTATACTCATTATGGCCCATTTCACATTTCCACCACACTTTTTTTGACGAGTGCGGCATCACATCATAAGGAGTGAGTGTTCCATTCCTTGAAGGATGCCAATCTTTAGCCGTATCCGGATAATTCGTCGCCAGACAGCTATCTTTACATACCCTATGATGACTGCAGCAGGGACAGCCAAATCCTTGATTTCTGCTTGATATTGCAGCGTCCCACTCGTGTCCATTTTTGCAAATCCACCATACTTTTTTTCCTGAGCCGCCGGTTACATCATTTGGCGTCAGCTTCCCGTTCTTTTCTTTATTCCAATTTTTTGCAGCATCAGGCCTTTGCACGGCAAGACAATACTCTTTGCTGGCTTTTATCTTAGAGCAATAAGGACATCTCGCTCCTTTATTTCTATTTCTGATAACGCTCTGCCATTCGTGTCCCTTTTTGCACATCCACCAGGCGCTCTTTCCTGATCCCGCCTGCAAATCATCAGGGGTAAGCTTCCCGTTCTTAACGGGGTGCCATTCCTTGGCAAGCTTTGAATCCTTCACTTTTAAATTATTTTTTTCATTAGCTCTTCTGAAGCTTAAAACTTCCTTCCCCATTTCAACCCGCCTCTCCTGTCAGATATTTACTTCTTTTCAAAACCTTCACAGAAAAACTCCTTACCGTTTTGCCCGTCAATGCGCGTTAAATTACAGAGAATTTTTTGCTCCGGATCACTGTCATACCTGCAAAGCAAACACAAACCCGGCTTTGGAATATACTTTGGTTCCACCTGCGTCCCATCATCCAAAAAGTACCCGTCTTTTTCTTCAATCTTTAGTTCCTCAAGGTCTGCTTCTTCCACTCCCATTTCTTCAAAAAACTGTTTGTCTCTGCATTTTTCGCACCGCTTTGGCGGTTTAAATCCGTTTTTGGTAAATTTTTTCTGTTCAGTCGGAGTAAACTTAAAGTATCTACCACACTCAAGACATTTCAGTTCTTTAGTTTCCGTATTTTCCTTACCCTCCGGTTCCTTAAGGTCAAGGGCGCTCATTACTTCTATTTGTTTTTTCAACAGCACGCTTTCCCCTTCCGAGTATAATATCTCTATCTTCTTTCTAAAAAATGATTTTTGATCAAACACAAATTCTTCCAGCATCCTTAAATGCTTCACTTTCCCGCAATTTTCGACATAACAATCAACAGAACCTCCGGGACATTCTTTTCTATGACATATTCTTCCCAGATACTCCGCGGATTTATCAAAGACAAAAATATCCAGATTCAGTATCTTGGCGCGAGTCTGTCTTGAAAGTTTCGCTATATCAATAATATCCTTAACATCTTTCAAAACCATGGCAATATCAAGGTCAAGCGGGTTTGGGTCTCCCCCCGCCACCGAGCCGGCAAGGGCAATCTCCAGGACGCTCTCAAATCCCTTAACTTTCCCTACAAACTCCTCTGCCATATGTCTAAAAAGTTCTCTGTTTTCCATGATTTAATATTTGCGTATCCTCTCAATCAGAGTTTTTTTGAGTCTATATTTAATTCTAATGGTATCAATATATTGTTGAAAAACACTCTCTTTTTTTAATTTCTTGCAGAGTTTTTCTATCCGGTCTATAAATCCTACGGCCTTCCAGTAATGCGTGCTTCCGTCCGGCACAATGTATTCCACGCATTTTTGAAAACAAAATATTGCTTTCTCAGGATCCGAAGCTGAGAATAACTTGCCGAATCTTTCCATGGCATATCTGTCTTCCGGATACGTTAGTATCAGTTCATACGCCTGCAGCAGTTCTTTTTCTTCTATAAGAATATCAACAATGATATCCGGCGATCTGTCTTTTTTTGCTATTAAAATAAGTTTTCCTTTGATCTCTTGCCAGTTATCGGGCCTTAACGACTTAATTTTCTTATAATATTCTAAAGAAGGTCTATATTTATATCTCTGTATCAATATGTCAGCCAACCCTTTAGAATCTCCTTTATCTTCATAAAGAGCTATTAGTTTATTAAACAAATCGTCTTTTAATCCTCTTTGTTTAAGAAGTCCTTCCTTTAACACATTTTCGGCTTCCTCAAGATATCCTTTTTGCATTAAAATCTGCCCCAGAGTCTCATAGTCTTCTGTAATGGCCAGATGCTTTTTCATGAAACTTATTCCTTCCTGCGTTTCTCCGGAGTTAACGCGCAAAAAAGCGCAAAGCTGGACACAAAACTGAATGTCTATCCTCATACTGGTTTTATTAAACCCGTCTGTTTCATTTCCAAGTGTTTCTTCAGCGTCTTTTATTGCTTTCTCAATATCCGGGATTAAAAGATTTGTTTCTTCTTTTGTCAGATGAACGGACTCCAGTACGACTTTCAGACAGTCATAATACCCGTAACCGTCGTCACACCATTCTTTGTAGAGAGTCTTGATTATCCTGTTCTTCATTACAGAGCTTTTTGCAATATCCAGTAATTCTGTCAGATATCCGGCAGCAGCCGATATTTCCATGCCAAAACTACCGCCTGAATCATCTACATCATTAAATATATTCTTCGCTTTCGAGAAAAAGTGACCTAAAAGCTCAAGCGCTTCTTCTGTGTTTTTTGATCCTATCCGCGCGATTGCGTTGACTATTTCAGACGACTTTTCGGCAACGATGTACGCGCCTTTGTATCCAAAATACCTGTTTTTCCTGAAAGTTTCGTTTATTTTCTTTTTCATTATAGCAGAGGCTTCTTTTATCTCAATTCCACCGATAATAGAACGGAGTAATAATTCCTCTTTCTTTTCTTCCGGCAAACCCTCGTTAATTATTTTCACAAGTTCTTCCTTGGACTTTGCAAGAAGCGACGCTTCAAATTTGTCTTTTTCTTCTTTAGCGGCTTCAATATTTCCGGACACATGCCGGCTGTTATGTTCCAAAAAGACAGCAATAATATGCTTGCAGAACTTTTCACCTTCATAGGGACAGTTGCAATGCGCCGACAGTTCAAGAGAGTCATCTTCTTCCATATGCACAGTATAAAATACGTCACCCCCACTGGCTTCAACGCGCGCGGTAACAGAACGGCTGTCTTCTCTGAAATCCTCTATTATTTCACAATCAAATATTTCCCGCCCCCGCTCATAAACCAGAGGCAAAGCCAGATTTTCAATATGTCCAATGTTCAGTATATTCATTTTCTCCCTTTGTCATCCCGAAATCCGATTTTTTGGGATATCAGGGATCCCCGCCAATACTTCATTGGCGAGATCTCGCCTTGCAGGCGGACAGCGTCTTTTTAAATAATTCCCGCAGCTTTTTGTTCTCTTTCTTCAAATCTTTGTTTTTAATAACTTCAATCACTATTGGTTTGTTAACAGGGTCATATGCTTCATTACAGATAGACGCATTGATTAGAGTAGTCTGTTTATTTAACTTGTGCTTACCATACCCGCCGTGAATATGCCCGTGAATGACATATTGAGGAAAGTGCAACCTAATTGGCGTAAGCAAGGCATTACAACCCAGATGTTCTCCTTCAGTGACTGTTGAATCAAGAAAACCTTTCAACGGACTATGAGTTACTATAATATCCGGACTTCCTTCTTGAGAAATTTGTTTTCTGTAAACTTCTTCCAAACCTGTTTCATTTGTCATGAATGCCCAGTTTTGAAAAGCCAGCGTCCAGGGACTGCCGAATATTTTTACGCCCTCTATTGCCGCACAGGAGTCCTGAAGATAGGTTATTCCTCTTCCTTCTAAAAACTTTTGTACATCATTAAATCTATCTTGAAACCCAAAATCATGATTACCTGCTATCAGTATTTTGTGTTTATAAGGCAGTTCAGCATACCAATCAAAAAACATAGCAATCTGTCCCAATTCTCCGACATTTGTACAATCCCCGGCATGAATAATCATATCCCCAGCAGGCAGTTTCTTTTCCATAGATTTATGAAGTCCGTGAGTATCACTTATGCAAACAACCTTCACAGTTTCCTTAAATTCCGTCATCAGAAATCCCTCGTTGTCATATCAATTCACTTAATTGGTATACTGACAAGCCGTCAATATACCGTTAGCTAAATTAGTATACCATTTATTTTCCCTTGCTAAACATTACTGTTTCTCTGATTAGTCTAAATAAGGGGGAAATACGTGATTTTTCTTGTAGTTGCTCAATTTCCGCCTGAGGCGGATCTGTCTAAGACATGATATTGAGCTTTTTAAAGGCGCCCTATAGTTGAGTAACTACAAAACTACGAAAATAACCATCATGAGGAATCTCCCCCATCCATTTATCCTTGGATCTTTATATTTTGTATATCTTTTCAGCATAGATTAGTTATCTTCCTTTTGTTTGCACTCAACCTTACATCCAACTTAGTATCGACTGATACTGTACTGGCACTCAACTAGTACTGACAGTATTTATTATCATTTGTTTTCAAGTAAGGCTTTTCCATGTGTTGTAGCCCTATATTTCTGATTCGGGCTGTTTGGTTTATCCGGAATTGTCAGTTCCAATATTTTATTTTTCACAAGCGGAGCTATTATTTCTCTTCTGAAATATTTTCGGTCTTTTATTTTTAGTTGTTTTTGAATCTCACTCATACTCCTGGCTTCCCTGCAATATTCAAGGATAGCATTGGTTCTTTCTTCTTCCCGAGCTTGGGGGGTAGCTTGAGGGGTACCCCCCAAGCTTATAACCGTCTTAAATATCTCATCTTCAAAAAACTCGGCTTTGCCTTTGGTGTCATACTTTGGCAGATATCTATTTACATTGACAATGCCGGAGCCGATTTCATCCGCCCAGCCAAGTTGCTGAAAAAATCCTGATATTAGAGGATTCTTTTGAACATGATAGTGACTGGCAAGTGTTATCGGACCTTTCCTTCTCGGAATACAAGGATTCGTTGCTTCAACCCTATCTTTATAGATAATCAATTCCGCAGGAAAAGCACTGGTATAATCCCTGTGTACAAGCAAATTCCCTGCAATCTCTCTGAATATCTTTTCCCTGAGACTTAACCTTGTATAACCTTCCATATAAAACGGATCCGGAAGATATCGCTCAACAAACCCCATCATAAGTAAATATGTTTCAATAAGGTTTTGTTTGATCTCAAGGCGGTCATCGTACCTGTCAACATTGATTCTCTTTACAAGGCAGTCCACTTTATATTGAGGCATAATCGAGCGTATTGTTTCTGTTTTACCAAACAGAAGAATTGCAGCCAGAGTCGGGCCCTTATCAGCAGACCTTCCTGAATTTTTATACAATTCTGCTTTTTCAAGGAACTCTTCATTCTTGTAAGCCAGCCAGGGATGTCCCGGTTTCCCTGAGGCAATATAATTTCGCGCCTTAGCTATGGTCTTCCCGTCTAGTTGTTTGTACTTTATATCCTTGTAAACCTTTGTTTCCGCGTAATAGTTCTGTTTTTTTATATATATTTTTGATATTTCGTCCTGAGAAGCGAGTTTGAGATCACTCTCGCCCCGTCTCGCATAAACAACTCCCTTTAGCTTGTGCACTCTTGAGCTCTCAGGAACCGAAAGGTGCAAGATGCTCTTCCCGTTGAGTTCATATCGTACCGGCTCCAGAGATACCGCAGGATCAATTTTATTGGAATTGCTCAGGGTGGTTATTATCTCTGTCCCTGTTTTTTCCAAGGAAGCAGGATCTACCCCGTCCACAATGCCCTTGTCGTTTACGCCGACAAAAATGTCCCCCCCTTCTGTGTTCATGAACGCGCAAACGCTCTCATAAAAAGAATTCCCAACACCATCGCGTCCGGATTTAAACTCAAGGTGCAAGCCCTCTTTCTGCCTTATAAGCTTTTTAACCTGCTTAATTTCCATGAAACCTCATTATAAAATTTGCTGTTTCTTTAAAATTAGAGACAATAGTCTCTCCTATTAAACAACGCCCCTTCTCTTTTCACCCAATAAATCAATTACATCTGTATTTTACTACAAAAACAAAGGAAAGGCAAAGGGATTAGAGAAAAGAGGGAGGAAATTAGACCTATCGAAATCCTAATGAACTTCAGAGTTTAAGAAATGAGCTATAACTTTACTTTTACTTCTTAAGGGCTTTGTTTAGTATTGCTAATGCATGTTCAATATCATTTTTTGTCGTGAACAAGCCCAAACTAAATCTTATTGCGCCAAAGGCTTCCTCTTTTTTCATCCCCATAGCCATAAGAACTTTCGAAGGTTCAGAAGAATTCGCGTGACAAGCCGAGCCGGTGGAAACCGCCAGGGACGGTATTTTTTCCAGTAGTTTATTGCTGTTAATACCTTTGAAGCTTATATTCAGGGTATTAGGAAGACCGTTTTCCGGATCCCCGTTAAACATCGTTTCAACTTTCAATTTCTTTATTCCAAGATAAAAATAGTCTCTCAGGTTTTTTATCTTTTTAGAGTGTTTCTCCATTTCCTTTTCCATGAGCTGACAAGCTTTTCCCAGGCCTGCGATTTGTATAACATTCTCCGTCCCGGCTCTGCGACCACGCTCATGACCCGCTCCTAATATCAGCGGCTGCAGACCTACGCCTTCTCTGATATAGAGAACACCGATACCTTTCGGCGCATATAACTTATGCCCGGCTACCGTAAGAAGGTCAACGCCCAACTCCTCAACCTTAGTCGGTATCTTCCCGACGCTTTGAGCGGCATCCGTATGAAATAATATCTTATATTTTTTTGCAATTTCAGAAATCTCTTTAAGCGGCTGAATCGTTCCCACTTCATTATTCGCATGCATGATAGTTATCAAAATTGTAGAAGGTTTTACTGCTTTCCTGACAGCATCAGGACTTACGCGGCCATACTTATCTACAGGCAAGTAAGTCACCTCAAATCCTTTTTTCTCAAGGTACTGACACGGTTTTAGGACCGCAGGATGCTCTATCCGGGTAGTAATTATGTGATTACCTTTATGTTTAAGCAGTTCCGCTGCGCCGCGAATAGCATAGTTATTTGATTCCGTACCGCCGCTCGTAAAAACAATCTCTTCCGGCAAGCATCCCAGAAGAGAGGCAACTTGCTTTCGCGCGTTTTCAACCCCGTCATGCGCCTTCTTCCCCGCCCAATGCGAACTCGAAGGATTACCGAAGTATTCATAAATATACTTCTCCATCTCTTTTGCCGCGAGCGGATGTATAGGCGTTGTAGCATTATAATCCAGATAGATTTTTTCCATAACGGAAATAACTCCTTAGAATGTTACAACCTTATCCGATTCTTTTATCATCTGGTACAGATCTTTCATTGTTGAAAGAGGACACAACTGACTGCCGTCTTTCTGCCTTTGTTTTAGGCAGGTTCCGCATGCAAGTATCTTGCCGCCTGCATCCAAAAGCTTTTGCGCCAGCTCAACTATATTGTATTTTGCACCAGAAAGGGCTTCATACTCCACACCCTTGGCAAGGAGGAATACACTTACATCATCCTTTTCTCCAAGCGAAAAATTTGCCAGCCGGAACGCGTTCCAAACCACCTCTGCTTCATTTGAATATATTACTATTCCCAGTTTCATAGAGACCTCCGGTTTTTAAATTGTAAAAATCAAGCCCAGTATAGCTCCCGTAATGGCTCCGCGCCAGGGACTTCCGGCTAAAGGACAGGTTCCGCCGGCACAGCTGAACAAGTATCCGCTTCCCGCGCCGATTAAGGCACCGACGACAACTCCGATAATTACTTTGAATACCATTTTCTTTTCCTTTAGGATATTTTTATGGATTTGCTTTTGCATACTCTCTCACAACCCCCGAGACGGTCGCATTTTGAGGCATCCGTCACTTTGCATTTCTTCGTCTTCTCGTCAATATAGAGTATTCCCTGCGGGCACATATCAACGCACTTTTTGCACCCCGTACACGTTACTTCATTTATTATCACATTTTCAGCCATATTTTTCTCTCTCCTTTCCATATACTTCCCTCCCTTTCTAAGGGGAGGGATAGGGTGGGGATCATTTTTTTTTATTAACTTAAAATATTTCCTTACTAAATAATCTCATGGAAGTTGTTTTCCCTATATGATCCAGGTCACATTACTCCAAACAACATTCACATTCGCCTTTCCAGGCTTCTATTCCTTCTTTTACAAGAAAATACACTATAATGAGCCCGACCACAGGATCCGACCACCACCATCCAATCAACGCATTAAGAATCAGACCTATTAGAACAGCTCCGGAAAGATAACAACACGCAAGAGTTTCTTTCGAATCCGCTATAAGACTGCGGCTTTTCAACTGCATGCCGGTCCTGTACTTCATAACATATAGTATCGGCATAATAATGAGCGACAGTATTGTTATAGCAAACCCCAGGATACTTGTCTGCGGCACTTCATGTAAAACGAGTTTACTTATGGAACTGTATAAAACGTAAGCGGATAGGATAAAAAACGTCATCGCTACGAATTTTTCCGCCCTTCTCTCTATCTTTTCTTCTTCCTCTTCACTTACTTTTTTCCCCGGAGAAAACCGCCATATCATCACCCCTCCGGATAAAGATTCAACAAAACTATCCAACCCAAACCCGACAAGCGAAATACTCCCCGCCGCAGCCCCTGCAAAAACCGATATCAGCCCTTCGGCAATATTATATAAGACAGTGAAATAAGACAAAAGTAGAGCGCGTTTTTTCAGATTAATTTTTTTCATTCATTCATCCAGGAAAGGTCGGGAAGGTTATTCAATTTTTCCACATATCTTTCTTTGTTGTACGGTTCCTTCTTTTTTAGCACATCAAATATTTCAGCAACGATAACACAGCCGATATGCCTCATAACTTCATCATGGTCTTTAAACTGTTTCATCAGCCTGTCGTAGGTCAGTTTTGTTTCCGGAGGATTATTTTCGCTTATCTGCGTATTTATTACCTCAATGAGCTGCTGCCTCAGAAGCTCTTTTCGAATAAGTTCATCTCCATAAATGCTGTCTTCACCGTAGACCGCAGGATCTGTCTTATCTAAGATGCCTTCACAAATTTTTAATTTCTTCTTTGATTTCTCATGATTATAAACCTCTGCGGACTTACGTCCGGAGTTTCGGCAAGTGGAATTCAATTTATTATTCATGCCGCATTCATCCACGGAGTTACCTCCGTGGTTTTCTGCGGCATACTCGCCATAAACAAAACTCACGCACCCGTCCAGATGTTCCATATCTTCATCGGGCAGTGTAAGGGTGTAATTTTTGCCATTGAGGGGAGCAGTTTCAATTGCCTCTATTATATCGGGATCATCAATAATACATTCGTCAAGAAGAAATTTCCGCTCTTTTTCGGTCAACAAAATAGTTAACCCCGGAGTTTTCCCCGCGCCGCCTTCAATTACCTTAAATTTATTGTCGCTCATATCTTTCCGCCTTGTTGATGAATTTATATTTTCAATCTTTTTTTGTGGATATTTTAATTCCAAGAAGCACTCCAAGCAAATCAACGGCATACACATACGCCGGAGCAAGCATCGGAGTCCTGTTCATCAGCTTGATGGTATTGCTCAAGTTCTCCTCGCTCCAGCCGGTATCCGGGTTATCTATATAGTTCCACATATATTTAGTATGATCAACCATTGCCCCTACGACTCTTCTGTTATTCGTAGGGCCAAAACTCACATTTTTTATTTCTTCAACCAGTTTTTGTATCAAAGCGCCGTCCACACCGTCCTGAAGAAGAGTTTTCCCCAGTTCCCGCCTCAAAATCTTCCCCAAATCCCGAATCTGTTCCCTGTTCACCTGAAAAGCAATAACGGTATACACCGTTTTATCATTCATAAATATAACATTCTTCTTCCTATCCAGATAAAACAAATTAGCATGCCAATCCCCAAGAGTTGTACTGCCGCCGGCATCAACCGCCGCCATTTTCGGTTCTATCCCCATCTCTTTCATAAGTTTTACGGTACATCTTATAATCATTTTTCCTCACAAACTGTCAGGGGACTGCACCGACCCTGGGGCTGTCCCCAATTTTTTGTCGTTGTCCCTAATTTGGATCGGCTCCTCATAAAGACGTTCCTGTATCTGTATATACTTTCACTTCATTATATTTCTTCGCCATAAGATAAAAATAAAAACTGTATTTTCTCATCATTTTCTGCCAGCTCATTTCATTCTTCTTTTTCTCATAAAGCTCCGTAAAGTTTTTCTTTAATTCCGCAAGATGCTCTTTTCTGAAGATACAACTTGCTCCGGATGCGAAATTTATCCCATCAATGGAAAGAATTCTTGCAGACAATAAAAATCCGGACTCCATATCTGACTGGCTCAAATTAATATCCATTATCCGATATTTCTCCCCTGAAAATACATCCATTACATGAAGCAACTTGCCTTCTTCAGAATCATTGATAAAAAACAATGAATAAAAAGAATCTTTCATCGCCTCTGCAAATTTGTATTCTTTGCGAGTTAAACTGCTTCCAAGTGTCTTTATATATTGATCAATCCAGAATTCGCCGTTTCTTTCAATATCATAAATTGCTCTATCCGGCAAATAGTTTGTATCATTTTCTCCAAAAACAATTATTTCATTTTTCAATATACGCAAGTCTTTTGCAGCTTCAAGAATATATTCTTTTGGCAAACCTTTATATATCCGGTTATTAACCAGTTCTAAACCAACGCTTCTCCATTTTCTATATTTCGAGATTTCGCTTTCAAAAAACAAATATCCTCCTCAACCAAACATTTATTGTGTTTGCCCGTCTCAAGAGGGGCTATCTCCGATATTTTTTTTAAATCTTTTTTCATATATTTCTTCTATCCAGTCTCTGACAGGGAGTTTCCATTGATCCTTGGGATTAGGAATATTTTTAATTAAACTTAGAGGATTAAGTCCCATCTCCTTCGCCATTTGAATATGTCTTGCCGAAAGCCGGCATTTTCTGTACGCCTCCTGCCAGAGTTCATCCTTCTTTTTATTATTTCCCATTTTCTTCTCCTGAATCTGAAATTAATGTTCTCATTTACACAGACAGCATCTTCAATATTGACCACCAATGTAGCAAGGGCACTTGTCATTTCGTTTTATTATTTATGCGTTCACTTTCGTGTTTTTATTGGTCGCTGTCCCTAATTTGATTTGCAAACCATAATTTGATAGGCTCAGCTTTTGGGCTTGGTACAGATTGAATAAGACGCAAAAGGGGTTCCGGACCGGCTACATCAGTAAGGTATTTCTTGCCATCAGCAGCTTCCAATTTCAGTCGGTTACATTTTGTAACCGACTCACTTCCTTCCTTCTTTAACCGGTTTTTCAATACTTTCCAATAATTTCTTGCAGATTGATAATCCGGCTGTTGAATTAGCACGGAAATGATATCAACCACCGAGAAGTACCACATCTCATTTTCCTCATCGTAATGCCGCCGAATTTTATAGTTTTCAAATACAGCTAACGCGTTATCTGTCATTTCACACCTCTTGTAAGATATTTTAGTCGAGTAGAACGGTGACGTAGTGATTACAGGCTCTTCTTGGCTGTATCCGTCGTTTCCAACTTCGTGCCCGTTTAGATTTGCCATATCCTATTTCC
>MFGV01000035.1:2066-7802 GCA_001778375.1 Candidatus Firestonebacteria bacterium RIFOXYD2_FULL_39_29 | reverse complement strand
CACGGGTCACAAAAGAATAAAATCCTTGATTTTTCAGTGCAAAAGTTATGGCTTAATTTGCTTGTTGCGGAATCGCTGTATGACATAAAACATGATTGACAAAACAGATATTCTGCTATAATATAGTAATCGCACAGAAAAACGATAGATTTTATTGAATAATTAAAGAGGGAGGATATAAAAGTGAGCAACAAAATTAGAACATTATTACTATGGGTGTTATTATTTGGGATGGCTATTTATTTTGCTGTCTATTTAGGAAATGTAAAGAAAGGTCCTGCTGCTATAAGCTACAGTGATTTTATTGCCTTGGCAAAAGAAGGAAAGATTGATACAGTCACCGTGATGGAGGACCAGAAAAGGATTGACGGTACCTATGTCCTTCCTGCAGGTTCGCTCAAGGACGCCAAACACGAAGCATTTTTTACTTTTATAGGTTCTGATCCCGAAATGTGGAAATTCCTCCGCGAGAAAAATGTTAACGTAACGGTGAAAGCTCCGGAGCAGGTGCCTCTCTGGCTTTCCATACTTGTTAATGTTGGTCCGTTTTTGATTCTTGGTATAATTATTTTTGTGGTTTGGAAACAGATGCAGGGGGCCGGAAATTCCGCTTTCAATTTTGCAAAGAGCAGAGCGAAACTTTTCTCTTCCAATCAGACGAAAGTTACCTTTGAGGATGTGGCAGGAGTGGAAGAGGCCAAGGAAGAATTAAAAGAAGTTATAGATTTTCTTAAAGAACCGACAAAATTTCAAAAACTCGGAGGAAAAATTCCGAAGGGTGTACTTCTTATCGGTTCTCCGGGAACAGGAAAAACTCTTTTAGCCAGAGCGGTTGCGGGAGAAGCCGGTGTTCCGTTTTTCTCTCTTTCCGGTTCTGATTTTGTAGAAATGTTTGTAGGTGTCGGCGCGGCCAGAGTGAGAGATTTATTTGAGCAGGGAAAAAAGAATGCGCCCTGTATTATTTTTATTGATGAGCTGGATGCCGTAGGGCGACGCAGGGGGTCCGGACTGGGCGGCAGTCATGATGAAAGAGAACAGACCTTAAATGCGCTTTTGGTCGAGATGGACGGCTTTGAAACTAATACCGGTCTTATTGTTATTTCGGCAACCAACAGAGTTGATGTTCTGGATCCTGCGCTTCTTCGTCCCGGCAGGTTTGACAGGCGGGTGGTAGTTGCGCTTCCTGACTATAAGGGCAGGGAAGCCATTATGAAGATACATACAAAAAAAGTACCCCTTGATAAAAATGTAGACCTTTCAATTATTGCACGCGGTACTCCGGGTTTCACCGGCGCGGATCTTGCTAACCTTATTAATGAAGCGGCGCTCTTAGCGGCAAGAAACAATAAAAAAGAAATATCTCTTAAAGAGCTTGAGGATGCAAAAGACAAGATCTATATGGGTGTTGAAAGAAAGAGTCTCATTATAAGTGACAAAGAAAAAAGAATGACAGCTTTTCATGAAGCGGGTCATGCCTTAATAGCTAATTTAATACCCGGGACTGATCCCCTTCATAAGGTAACAATAATTCCAAGAGGTGTTGCGCTCGGTGTTACCTGGAGGCTTCCTACCGAAGACAGACACGGACGGGGCAAAAAGGAATTTATTACGGATATTATGATCTCTCTTGGCGGGCGTATAGCGGAAGAGCTTTTTATGGAAGACGTTTCCACCGGAGCAAGCGCTGATTTTCAGCATGTTACAGACGTGGCACACAAAATGGTTACCTTTTATGGCATGAGCGAAAAACTGGGAACCAGGACCTATGGAAGACCGGATAGAGAAGTATTTCTTGGCGGAAGTTACATGCAGGAAAAGGATTATTCGGAAGATACCTCAAAAAAGATAGATGAAGAAGTAAGATGTATCATTGAAGAGTGCTACATTAAGGCGAAAAAACTGCTTACTAAACATAAGGCTAAGCTTGAAAAAATAGCATTGGCGCTGCTTGAAAGGGAATCCCTTGACGGTGCAGAGGTGGAAGAAATTATTACCGGTAAAAAAAGAACACCGCCGGTACCTCCTGTTCCGCCGGTTTCCGGAAGCACGCTTGAGGCTAAAACCGAAGAGAAAAAAGAAATAGTTAAGCAGCCGGAACTTAAAACTTCTCCGGCGCCGAACACGGATGCGGGGAAAGCATGAATAAAACAAAGATAGAAAAAGCAGTCAGAGATGTTCTGGTTGCTATCGGTGAAGATCCGAACAGGGAAGGACTGAAGGAAACTCCCGAACGTGTTGCCAGAATGTATGAGGAAATATTTAAAGGTGTCGGCATGGATCCGACTAAGGAATTAAAAGTTCTCTTTACGGAAGAACATGATGAGATGGTTCTGCTCAAGGATATTCCTTTCTACTCCATGTGTGAGCATCACCTGCTTCCTTTTATAGGCAAAGCCCATGTCGCTTATATTCCTGTTAACAATAAAGTACTCGGACTTTCAAAAATTGCGCGTCTTGTGGATACTGTCTCCAAGCGCCCGCAATTACAGGAGCGCTTGACCAGTCAGATCGCCGATACTTTGACGAAGACTATAAAACCCAAAGGTGTTCTGGTGGTGGTGGAAGCTGAGCATCTTTGCATGACTATGAGAGGAATAAAAAAACCCGGTTCAAAAATGGTGACTTCGGCGGTAAGAGGGCTTTTTAGAAAGAGCCAGGCAACCAGAAGCGAAGCGCTGGCCTTAATACACGGTTCATGACAAAAAAGCAGTTTACATGCGGAAATTTTTCTTTTGACCTTTCAAAAAAATCCCTTATCATGGGCATTTTAAATGTTACTCCGGATTCTTTTTCTGACGGCGGAGTGTTTTTTGATGAAGCCAAAGCAGTCGCGCGCGCAGTTCAAATGGCGGAAGAAGGCGCGGATATCATAGATATCGGAGGAGAATCTACAAGGCCCGGGGCTGCAAAAGTAGATGCAAAAGAAGAAATAAAAAGAATTCTTCCCGTAATTAAAAAAATAGTTAAAAAAGTCAAGATCCCGGTTTCAGTTGATACTTATAAATGTGAAGTGGCTGAAGCTGCTTTAGGTGAAGGTGCGGCAATAATAAACGATATCAGCGGTCTTAGATTTTCTCCGGTAATAGCGGGGTTAACGGCAAAAGCAAAAGCCGGATTAATTCTGATGCATATGAAAGGAACTCCTTCAAACATGCAGGAGGATCCAAAATACAATAACGTTGTAAGCGAAATAAAAAGTTATCTTAAAGAAAGTATAAAAATTGCGCTTAAAGCCGGGAATAAAAAAGAAAGTATAATTATTGATCCCGGTATCGGCTTTGGAAAAACTCTGGAACACAATTTAATAATATTGAAAAACCTCCGTGAGTTTGTTAAACTGGGCTACCCGGTAATGGTAGGGATTTCAAGAAAGTCTTTTATAGGAAAAATATTAAAAACGGAAAGTAATATGCGCCTTGAAGGTTCGCTTGCAGCCGCAGTGCTCGCCGTAAAAGAAGGTGCTTCAATTATCCGTGCGCATGATATAAAAGAAACCGTAAGAGCGCTAAAGGTCGCCGAAGCTATATTAAACACTAAAGCGAAGTAGAAATAAAAAATAGAAAGCTATAAAAGGGTGTAAGGTAAGAATAAACGTTGGTTTATCAGCGGAATCAGATGCCTTGCAATCAGTGTCCACCTGCGGTGAGATCTCGTCTCGCCCTAGGCGGACGGAGAATCCGGTAGTTTTGCAATCTCATCAAAAGATCCGCCAATGATATAAGGCGGATCATCGAGAGATCCGCCTAAGATAATTGGCGGAGGTGGAATAGTTTTTCAAAAGGATGTAAATGGAACAGTTTTTCATAACAATACTAAGTCCTTTTAAGGCAATGGTATTTAAGGATATTTTTCAGATATTCATCCTTTATATTGTCTTTTATTACCTTTTAATACTGCTTAAAGAAACAAGAACCATGCAGATGCTTAAAGGTCTGGGACTCCTTCTCGGAGTATCTCTTCTTGCCAGTATATTTCAGTGGCATACTATCAACTATTTTCTTAAAAATATATGGCCTATCTGGATCATTGCTTTTACGATATTGTTCCAACCGGAATTACGCCAGATACTTGTGGATATAGGTAACCGGAGGATAAAATTTAAGACTATCTTTAAGACTGAAGATGCGGTTTATGACGAAATAGTAAGCACAGTAAAACAGATGTTAAGAAAACGTACGGGCTGCCTTGTTGTAATAGAAAGAAACACCGGATTAAAAGAATTTATTGAGACCGGGAGCAGAATCAACTCTGATATTAACGCGGCTCTTTTAATGACTATTTTCACGCCCAAAACTCCCCTGCATGACGGAGCGGTGATAATTAATCAAGGCAGGATAATCGCTGCCGGATGTATACTTCCGCTTACACAAAAAACTGATATAGATATCGAACTCGGTACCAGACACCGCGCGGCGCTCGGGATTACCGAAGAGACGGATGCGGTCGCAATTGTTGTTTCCGAGGATCTCAGGAACGTTTCCTTGAGTGTCAACGGAAAGATTACACCGGTAGAACCTGATAATTTGAAGGAGATGCTCAAGCTTTATGCCTCTAAAACGAATTGAATCAGAAAAAATAATACAGATGCTTAAGGATTCTTTCAGCAAGAATCAGAGATATAAAATTATTGCTCTTATTATAGCAATTGCCGCTTGGGTATATGTGTCCATCGACGAAAATGTTACCGTTAAAATGGATGTTCCGTTTAAAGTTGATTATTCCAATGATACCGGTCTGGTGGCAATAGGTGATATTCCTAAAGATGTCACGGTAACCCTGTGGGGTCCGATAGATATAGTCAGGGCCCTGGGTCCTTCCCAGGTAAAAGCAACTCTTGAAATAGGAACACCGGTGAAAGGTGATATGAAGTTCGAACTCACCCCGCGGAATGTTTACGTTCCTGCAGACAATGTTAAAGTGCTAAAGATAGACCCGTCTAAAATCAAACTAAATTTTCAGAAATACACTGAGAAAAAATAAATGGCAAAACTTAATGTTAATATCGATCATGTCGCGACCCTGCGGCAGCAGCGGCTGGGGAAAGAACCGTCAACTGTAAAAGCTGCAAAAGTTGTAGAAGCCTCCGGTGCTGACGGGATTACAATCCACCTCAGAGAAGACAGAAGACACATTCAGGACTTTGACGTTTATGCCATAAAAAAAATAGTAAAGACAAAGTTAAACCTGGAGATGGCAGCATCAAAAGAAATTGTTAAGGTTGCTTTAAAAGTACGGCCGGACTGGGTAACGCTGGTTCCGGAAAAAAGGCAGGAGCTGACAACGGAAGGCGGTCTTGATGTTTTTGGACAAAAGAACAGATTAAAGAAAATAGTAAAGGAATTCCACAAAAAGAAAATACTCGTAAGTATGTTCGTCGATCCCGATATTAAACAGGTAAAAGCCTCAAAAGACACCGGCGCTGATTTTATAGAGATCCACACCGGTACTTATGCTGATGTTAAGAACAAAAAAGCAGAATATAAAGAGTTCTTAAAAATAAAAGAAGCCGCTATTCTGGCAAAGCTTCTGGGCCTTCGGATAAACGCCGGTCACGGGTTGAATTACAAAAACGTAACGCGCCTGAGAAAACTAGACATTATAGAAGAGTTTTCAATAGGGCATAGTATCATTTCAGAGTCAATATTTTCAGGATTAAGCAAGGCCGTTAAAGGTATGATTAGGTTGGTTAAGTAGGCGAGAGTTTATGACGTTATGCCAAAGAAAACCCCGAGCGTG
>MFGV01000035.1:0-2052 GCA_001778375.1 Candidatus Firestonebacteria bacterium RIFOXYD2_FULL_39_29 | reverse complement strand
CGAGCGTGAGCTCGTGGGATGAATTTGGCATGAATAATTAAAAATCTCCTATCGTCGAAACTCCGTGCGTAAGCTCGGAGAGGTTCATAAGGTTTGTAAAGTTTGTAAGGTTAATAAAGTAAAAGCAAAAGGGTGAAAAAGAAAGAAAAAAATGTTAAATAATTTTAAAATATTTATATTATTACTTGTTATTTTTAAATTGATAAAAGATTATAGTTCCTATGAAAACAACTTTATAAACCTTAAAAACCTTATAAACTTTATTAACAAGTTTTACTGGAGTAAAACGTGAGAAAATCAGGTCAAGCTATGGTGGAATATGTGTTAATTATTGCGTTGCTTCTTGTCACCTTAACCGGTGTTTTCTCCGTATTCTCAAAAACACTGCATTCTCATTGGACTGTGTATTCAAAAGTAATAGCAAATCCTCTGCCGTGAAAACAGAAACACATATAGTTGATTCATCGAGCCTGCTAATTGCGCCTGATTAAATCAGGCAACTACATTTGGAATATGGCATCTACAAAAAATTACCAAGTTGAGGAATTTCTGTGGTGGACTTGACATAATTGTATATAGATGCTATACTTATGTGTAGGAGGTAATACAAATGGCTTTAACAAAAACTCATAAATCAAATTTCATTATTTTCAGACCTGACAATCCTCTGGAAGAAAAGCTGAAAGAGATTGTTAAAATAACTGATCGTTCAAAATCCTACATCATAAAGAAAGCGCTCGAACTTTATCTGGATGATTTCATTGACTATCAAATAGCCCTTGACCGGCTTAATGATCCTGGCGACAAAATACTTTCAAATGAAGAATTTTGGAAAAAAACAAAAAAACATGCCTAAAATATTCTGGAAAAACAGTGTTTTAAGAGACATTAAAAACATAGACACCAAAATGCAGAACAGTATCAGAAAAATCGTTGAAAATGAAATTGCTTCAAATCCAAATAAAGGTAAACCGTTAAAAGGGTTTTTCAATAAATGCTACAGTTATAGAATAGGAAACTACAGAATTATTTATACGGCCGTCCATGATGGTATACTTATTTTGCGGGTAGGTCATAGAAAAGATGTCTACAGGGAATAAGTATTTAATGCTTTATGATGTTATGCCAAAGAAAACCCCGCGAGCTAACTCCGTGGATGCCCGCCCTTAAACTCGGCGGATTTTTGTCTGCCTCGTGCCGAAATGCGGCATGAATAATATGCAAAGCTTTTCCCGATAGGAAATATATCATAAAGCGGGATAAAATTGAATTCCACTTGCCGAAACTTAGGACAGCCTGTCCGCGGAGTTTTATAATATTCAGACGTAATAAAATTCAGTATAAAAGAAATAATTATTTTTGGCAGGTTGAAAGATAAAACAGCTGTACCGGTATTAATAAGTAATTTAAAGGATAAGGATATTGAAATCCGCAAAGCAGCCATAAACGCGATGGGAGATTTTGGAAATAAAACCTATACGGTACTTTTAACAGAATATTTGAATGATAAAGATCCTGCCTTAAGAAGCGCCGCTCAAAACGCCTTGAATAAACTGAAAGAATAGATTGTCTGTCAAAGTATAATTGACATGCATTGTCTTGTAAAATAGAGTAGTTTACTATATAATAATAAAAATCTCCAAAGAAAACGAAAGGAGATCCTATTAATAACCTGACTGTACTATGTTGGCAGACAAAGCCATAAAAGAAATTGCAGCTGCCGGCATGATACCTGTTGTTACATCCGAAGGGCATCTGTGTCTTAATTATAAGACAGCGGATAATAAATATTCTTAAAACAAAAAAGGCGATTACTCGGTTTAAGGAGTAACAATGCAAAGTGAAATGAAATCCGCCTCGGGAGGACGAAATGAAACAACGTCCGTCTCAGGCGTAGAAGAAAAAGATAGGGAAATATGGGTGGAGGAGAACAGGCTTTATCTGGGTGAAGATAATACTGTTCATTGTTAAAAATTTAAGCAGAAATCTTGAAAGAATCGTGTAAGTTGGCATACTTTTTGAAATCAACAGGATGATTAGATATCCAGTTAG